>NZ_JAKDJU010000048.1 GCF_030453725.1 Brevibacterium picturae | reverse complement strand
AGAAGAGCCGGCCCCGTGGGAGAACGTGAGCCCACGGGACCGGCGACTGGGGGTGATCGTGACGATCACAGACGAATCAGACGATGATCAGGTTCATTTCTTGAATCCGATGCTCGTCCAATCGGGTGTTTCGAGCTGGCGCGGCCCGAGATTCATGATGTCGTCCTTGACGCCCCAGACGTAAGGGGTCGGGTAGAACGGGATCAGCGGCTTGAGTTTGAGCACTTCGGCATCGCCCTCGTTCGCCAGCTTCTTCGACTCGGCCGGGTCGAGGGTCTTCGTTGCGGCCTTGAACTTCTCACCGATCGCGTCGGTGGAGATCTTCGAGTGGTTCTGCTCCGAGTCGGCCGGGTAGAACAGGTTCGACCCCGACGAGATCGGGAAGGCCGTGCCCTCCCAGGTGAACGTGGCCATGTCGAAGTTGCCGTTGAGCACGTGATCGGCGAAGTACGCGGCAATCGGCACGGTCTCGAGTTTGATCTTGAAGCCGATCTCGTTGAGGTCCTTCATGATCTGCTCCGCGCGCTGGGCGTTGGACGCGGTGTCGGCGGGAACGACGATATTGAACGTCAGCTTCTCGCCGTCCTTCTCCCGCACCCCATCGTCTCCTTCGGTCCAGCCCGCGTCGTCGAGGATCTTCTTCGCGGCTTCCGGATCGAAGTCCAGGCTTCCATTCGTATTGTCCTGGTAACCGTCCTGACCCGGCATGAAGGTGACGTTGTTGACCAGGGTCACCGGTGCCTCGACGGGGCCGATGGCTGCCTGGGCGATGGCCTCACGGTTGATCGCATGACCGATTGCGTCGCGGACTTCCTGCTCTTTGAGCGCACCCTTCTCCGCATTCAGCGTCACGTGGGTCCACTGCATGCCCTGCGACTTGTAGATTTCGCCGTCTTCGCGCTTTCCGGCAGTCTCATATGAGTCTCCGTCGGTGCCGATGTCGACGAGGTCGATCTCCTTGTTCGCATAGGCCTGGGCCTGCTGTGCCTGCGAAACGACCTTGAAGATGACCTTGTCCAGCTTGGGCTCCTGGCCCCACCACTTGTCGTTTTGGACCATGGTGATGACGCCGGCTTTGTTGTCGACCTTCTTGGCTTTGAACGGTCCGTTCGAGGGCAGCACGTCCTTGACGTAGTCCTTGTTGAACGCCTTGGGATCTTCCGTGATCTCATTGGGAACCGGTGCAGCAATGTAGTTGGGCCAGTCGATGTTCGGGGTCTTGAACGTCACTTCGACGTTGTATTTGTCATCGCCGGCTTCGATGCTCTCGATGTCCTCGTAGCCCTTGGTCGAGGCGACTTGGTATTTCTCGTTCTCACCGTTCTGGGTTTTCCAGAATGCTTTGTAGTCCTCGACGTCGATCGGGGTGCCGTCCTCCCAGACGGCGTCCTTGTTGAGTTTGACGTCGATGACGAGGGGATCCTCGCTGGCGATCTCGACGCTCTCGGCGTAGTTCTTGTCGACTTCCCAGCTGCCATCGGCCTTGATCTTGATCGGTCCGCCCAGTGAGGTGCCGTAGAGGTTGTTGTTGTCCACGTGCGCGCCGTCGGCGTGGTAGTAGTTGAGGCTGGCTGGGATCTCCGTCATCGGGTAGGTGAGAGTCCCGCCATCGGCGATCTCGTCGTAGCCTGCCTTCTGATAGTCGGTGGACGGCAGGCCCGCGATCTCCTCGTTCGCCTTGTCGGCGTCGACTCCCGCGGAGTTCTTGTTGTCCTGTTGGCATCCGGAGAGGGCGAGGCCCAATGCCGCGGTCGCGGCGACAACCGTTGTCGCCTTGTTCCTCATCTTCATGAGTTCCTCTTTTCTCTTCTCTGAGACGTGGTTGATGGGTGGGGTCGGTGGGATGATCGGTCGGTGGGCTCGGTGTCGGGACCGGTCAGCTCGAGTGTTCGAGCTCGTGGATCCGTTCGGAGAAGTGGCAAGCCACCAGGTTGGACTCCGCCCGCCGAGGTTGGGGATCGTCGCGTGCGCATCTGTCCTGGTCGGTTTCGGGCAGCAGCAAGAAGAGCGGACATCTGGTGCGGAAGCGACACCCTGAAATCTCGTCGGTCGGGCTCGGGAGGTCACCCGAGAGGAGCACCCTCTCGCGTGATTTCTCAACGGCGGGATCGGGTACAGGGATCGCTGACATCAGCGCCCGGGTGTACGGGTGCTGCGGGTTGTCGTAGAGATCTTCGGAGGCGCCGAATTCGACGATTCGCCCCAAGTACATCACCGCGACGTGATCGGCGATCTGCCTTACGACTGCCAGGTCATGGGCGACGAAGAGATAGGACAGTCCGAGTGAGTCGCGCAGATCTTCGAGCAGGTTGATGACACCGGCCTGCACGGACACGTCGAGGGCGGAGACGGGCTCGTCGAGGACGAGCAGCTTCGGGTTCGTCACGAGCGCCCGGGCGATGCCGATGCGCTGACGCTGGCCGCCGGAGAACTCGTGCGGGTACCGATCTGCCATGTTCGCGTCGAGGCCCACCAGTTCGAGCATCTCGGCGACTGTGTCATTGCGCTCCTTGGTCGGGACCTTGTGGACCGTCAGTGGCTCCGCGATCACCTCGCCGACCGGCAGCCGTGGATCGATCGCGGCCATCGGGTCCTGGAACACGACCTGGACATCCTTTCGCATGGCCAAACGATCTCGTTTGGACAGCTCGGACACGTCGACTCCGTTGATGACGATCTTGCCCTTCTGGGGTGCCACCATCTCGAGAACCTCGCCGATGGTCGTCGACTTGCCGCAGCCTGACTCTCCGACCAGTCCGAGGGTCTGTCCCTCTCTGATCTCGAGGTCGATGCCGTCGACTGCTCGCACGGTTCCGATCTGTCGTTTGAAGACGGCACCTTTGAGCAGGGGGAAATGCTTCTGCAGGCCGGTGACTTCGAGGATCCTGTCGGCTGCGTCGTCCTTGACCCGTTTTTCTACGGGTTCTGGCCGGGGGAAGATGCTGCCGGCGGTCAGGTCCCCCGAGGCGATCTCATCGGCCCGGTGGCAGGCGGCGGCCACGCCTGGTGTTCCGTGCCCGATGAGTTCGGGTTCGACCTCGCGGCACGTGTCGATGGCGATCGGGCAGCGCGGGGCGAAGGGGCAGCCCGGGACCATGTTCGACAGCGACGGCGGTTTGCCCTCCAACGGCACCAGCCGCTGGGTTCCAGCCGTCGCCAGGTTCGGCACCGAGCGCAGAAGCCCCGTCGTGTAGGGCATCTGCGGACGGGCGAAGACCTGCTCGACGGGCCCGGTCTCGACGAGTCGACCCGCGTACATGACCGCGATGCGATCCGCGTGACCCGCGACTACACCGAGGTCGTGCGTGATGAGCACGATGGCGGCTCCGGTGATCTCGCGTGCTTTCTGCAGAACGTCGAGGATCTGGGCCTGGATCGTGACATCGAGCGCGGTGGTCGGCTCGTCGGCGATGATGAGGTCCGGATCGTTGGCGATCGCGATGGCGATCATGGCACGCTGGCGCATACCGCCGGAGAACTCGTGCGGATACGCTCTGACCCGACGTTCGGGACCGGGAATGCCAACGACCCGCAGCAGCTCGATCGCGCGTTCGTGTGCGGCCTCCTTCGACATCGCTTCGTCGTGGAGAAGGAGTCCCTCGGAGATCTGTTCGCCGATCGTATAGACCGGGGTCAGTGCCGACAGCGGGTCTTGGAACACCATGGCGATCTCGGAGCCACGCAGCTTCGACATCTCATGATCGTCCATGTCCAGCAGGGATCGCCCACGGTACTTGATCGAGCCGTCGATCTGGGCGTTGCTGGGAAGCAGACCCATCACGGCCATGGACGAAACTGACTTGCCGGATCCGGATTCGCCGACGATGCCCAGGAACTCGCCGGGCATGACTTCGTAGTCGACGCCACGAACGGCCTTCACATCGCCCTTGGGATTCGGGAACGTGACGGTCAGGTCTCTGACTTCGAGGATCGGGGCCGGCGCGGGTGGGGTGGACTGGTTGGTGCTGAGAGTCTCAGTCACGATTGGCTCCTGAGGTGGGATCGATGGCGTCGCGGAGTGCATCGGCCATCAGGCTGATGGCGAAGAGCATGAGTACGAGGACGCCTGCGGGAAAGACGAAGAGCCACGGGCGGGTCACAGCCGCCCCGGATCCTTCGGCCAGGAGCGTGCCGATGGAGACATCGGGCTTCTGGATTCCGAGGTTGAAGTAGCTCAGCGAGGTTTCGGTCAGGATCGCGGAGACCACTCCCAAGGTGGCATCGACGATGAGAATCGACGCGACGTTCGGGATGATGTGTCGGCTCAGTATCCGTGGGGTGGAGACACCCATGTACCGTGCCGCCTTGACGAAGTCACGGTCTTTGATGGCCTTCGTCTGGTTCCTCACGACCTGTGCCATGATCATCCAGCCGAACAGGGCGAGGAAGACGACGATCGCCATCCACGAGAGCTGACGCAGCATCGGGGCCAGGAGGACGAGGATGAAGAACGCGGGCAACACGAGCAGCAGGTTGATGAACCACACGATGACGACCTCGATGCGACCGCCGAAGTATCCCGCTGTCGAGCCGATGATCGCGGCCAGAAGACTCGCCGAGGGTCCGGCGATGATGCCGATGAGCAGGGACTTCTGCAATCCGGCCACGGTTTGAGCGTATATGTCCTGCCCGATGGTGTTCGTGCCGAACCAGTGCTGGGCGTTCGGTGCTTCGTTGAGCGCGTAGATGTCCTGATCAGTGGGCGAATAGATGTTGATCGTGTTGCCGAAGACCGCGAACAGGACGAAGAACCCCAACATGATTCCACCGACCCAGAAGCGAGGGGTCGACCGCAGTCGGCGCCAGATCAGGGTGAGACGGGACGTGGGCTTCGAACGAGGAGGCACAACCTCGGTGTCGGGAGTCGTGGAGATCGGAATTTCGGTCGCCATGTCAGATCCTCACTCTCGGGTCGAGGGCAGCGTAGAGGACCTCCGACAGGGTCGAGGAGATCAGAGTCAGCACTGCGATGAAAAGGACGGAACCGGCAGCAGCGTTGATATCGGACTGCAGGATCGAGTTGATGGTGAACTCCCCCATGCCGTGCCAGGAGAACACCACCTCGAGCATCGCCGATCCCGCGACGAGTGTGCCGAAGGCGTAGGCGAAGTAGGTCGACATCGGGATGAGCGCCACCCGCACGCCGTGCTTGACCAATGCGGTCTTGCGGGTGCGGCCCTTCGACCGCGCGGTGCGGATGAAGTCGGAGGCCAGCACGTCGAGCATCACCGAGCGCTGATAGCGCGAATAGGTCGCGGCGCCCATCAGCACCAATGCCAATGTCGGCAGCAGCATATGTGAGAGCTGATCGGTGAACCACGGGAAGAATCCCGGCGGTATGTCGGCCGTGTATTCACCGGAGAACCGAATCAGGCTTGTGCCGATCAGACGGTTGAATCCGGTGGCGATGATCATTAACACCACACCGATGACAAATGTCGGCGTGGCGATGATCAGATAGGACGCATATGTCACGGTCTGGTCGGAGGCTTTGTATTGCTTGACCGCCCCCCAGACACCGAGGATGACACCCAGAATGGCTCCCAGGATGGAACCGATGAGCAGAAGCTTGAGGCTCACACTGGCACGGGTCATGATCTCCTGGAAGACCGGATTGTTGTGGACCGTCGTGCTGAAGTCCCCGTGAAGGAAGATATTCGTCAGCCAGGTCCACGTGCGCTCGAGGATCGGCACATCCGGATTGGTCCCGTGCCCGTTAAGGATGGACTTGATCGACGCGTCGGACAGCGGCGGATTCTGCCCTCGATAGCGGGCTGCCGGATCCATGAAAGCACTGGAGGTGATGTAAGCGGTCACCGTGGCGATGAACGCGAGGATGAAATAGTTGACGAATCGTCGAAGAACGTATTTGCCCATGCCGAGACCTAAATGGCTGCGACGCGACGACTTCCGTGATTCTTCTCTGAATGGTGCATCGGCCCGGGGATGAGCGAATAGATCTCTTTGCGAATCTCGAGGGGTTTACGAGTCATCTGCAATCAAAATTCCTTTGCGCGAAAGTGCTGTCAGTTCAGCGACTTTGTTCGGATCCTCAATGAATCATCACAAACAACTGAACGTAAGTTGTACTGTATACAGATGTGATGCTCCGCACAAAGAGCCTTGCGCAATTTCTTTTGCCTCCCCTGCTTGTACCGCAGATTCTCGGGCGACACGCCGGGGTTACATTTGGGTAACATGCGGGGCTCATTGACCCCTTCGAGCGCTTGAGCGCTTGATTGCGATCGACCGCACACTTTCCTTCGGCCAACTCGGCCACAGAAGAGCCGAAGCGGTGCGGACGCTGGTCCGCACCGCCTCGGCGATGGATCGCTCCCCCGCTCAGCGGCGGGGAGGCTATTCGATGATCAGGTCATCGGGTGATTCCTGCTCAGAAGCAGACGGCTCCGGTGGAGGCCGACTGCACGAGCTTCGCGTACTTTCCGAGGACCCCGGTCAGGCGGTGGTTCTCCGGCAGCGTCCAGGTCTTGCGACGTTCGGCGAGGACCGCATCGTCGACGTGGAGCTCGATCGATCGCGCAGCGATGTCGACGGTGATCTTGTCGCCGTCCTCGACGAATGCGATCGGACCGCCGTCGACGGCCTCGGGTGCCACGTGTCCGATGCACAGACCTGTGGATCCGCCCGAGAAGCGTCCGTCGGTGATGAGCAGGACGTCCTTGCCGATTCCTGCACCCTTGATGGCGCCGGTGATGGCCAACATCTCGCGCATGCCGGGGCCGCCCTTGGGTCCTTCATAGCGAATGACGACGACGTCGCCCTTCTTCAGCTCACCGCCCAGCACGGCATCCATGGCCGGCTGCTCCCGGTCGAAGACGCGTGCGGTGCCCTCGAAGATGTCGGCGTCGAAGCCGGCGGACTTCACGACTGCGCCTTCGGGAGCCATCGACCCCTGGAGCACGGTGAGACCGCCTGTGGCGTGGATCGGATTGTTGAGCGCACGCAGGATCTTGCCGTCGGGATCCGGCGGATTGATGCTCTCGAGGTTCTCTGCCACGGTCTTGCCGGTCACGGTCATGCAGTCGCCGTTGAGCAGCCCCGCGTCGAGCAGAGCCTTCATCACCACGGGCACGCCGCCGATCTTGAACACATCGTTCATCACGTACTGACCGAAGGGCTTGACGTTGCCCAGGTGCGGGACCTTGTCACCGATGCGGTTGAAGTCGTCGAGCGCGAGTTCGACTCCGGCTTCGTGGGCGATGGCCAGCAGATGGAGGACTGCGTTGGTCGAGCCGCCGAAGGCCATGACCACGGCGATCGCGTTGTGCAGCGATTCCTTCGTGATGATGTCCTTCGTCGTGATTCCCTGACGCAGCAGGTTGACGACGGCGTCACCGGATTTGCGGGCGAACATCGTGCGGTCCCGGTGGATGGCCGGTGGTGCGGCCGAACCTGGCAGGGACATGCCCATGGCCTCGGCGGCCGAGGCCATGGTGTTGGCGGTATACATGCCACCACAGGCACCTTCACCTGGGCAGACGGCGCGTTCGATGGCGTCGACGTCGCCCTGGGTGATCGTTCCAGCGCGGCAGGCGCCGACGGCCTCGAAGGCGTCGATGAGGGTGACTTCCTTCTCGGACCCGTCAGACATCTTCGCGGTGCCCGGCATGATCGAACCGTTGTAGAGGAAGACGCTGGAGAGGCCGAGTCGGGCCGATGCCATGAGCATGCCCGGGATCGACTTGTCACAGCCGGCCATGAGGATCGAGCCGTCGAGGCGTTCCGCGCTCATCACGGTCTCAACGGAGTCGGTGATGACTTCGCGCGAGACCAGAGAGTAGTGCATGCCCTCGTGGCCCATGGAGATGCCGTCGGAGACCGAGATGGTGCCGAATTCGAGTGGGAATCCGCCTGATTCGTGGACGCCTTCCTTGGCGGCTCCGCCGAGGCGCTGAAGTGACATATTGCACGGGGTGATCTCGTTCCACGAGGTCGCGATGGCGATCTGTGGTTTGACCCAGTCGTCATCGCCCATGCCGACGGCCCTCAGCATGCCGCGGGCGGCAGTGGCCTCGAGGCCATCGGTCACATCGCGGGAGCGGGGTTTGATGTCCGGAGAGGTGGTGTTCGTATCAATGCTCATGCAGGCACTCTACGCCGGAGTCCACACTGCATAGGCCAAGTTCTCGCATGTTGGAACTTGTTTTGAACAGTTCGCCCGAATGCGCTCAGTTCATTCAGTGGCGCGGGGTCAGGTCACTCTGTGAAGCAGGGTCAGGTCACTCCCCCGAGACGAGGTTGAGCGGTTGTTCGCCGTCGTTGAGGCGGCGCACCTGCTCGGCCAGAATCTGCACCACCCGAGGCTCGAACGCCGAGGTGTCGCCTCCCTCATGGGGTGTGATGAGAGTGTTCGGACTCCCCCACAGCGGGTGATTCTCCGGCAGCGGTTCGGGGTCCATGACGTCGAGGGCGGCATGCAGGCGCCCGGTGCTCAGTTCGGCCACCAGCGCGTCGGTGTCGACGACCTTGCCGCGGGCGACGTTGACGATGAGTGCGTTGTCGGGCAGCCGGGCGAGGAAGTCCTTGTCGACGAGCTTGTTCGTCGCCTCGGTCAGCGGCGTGATGAGGACGACCACCTCGGTGTGGGGTAGGAGCGTCGGCAGTTCATCGACGCTGTGGATCTGGCCGCGGTCGTCTTCGCGTGCGGTGGTCGCGACCCGCGTGAGGTCGACCTCGAAGGGTTCGAACCGATCGGCGATCGCGGAGCCGATCTCGCCGGCGCCGATGATCATGACGCGGCGGTCCTGCAGGGAGCGGTTGCGCTTGTGGTTCCAGATCCTCGCGCCCTGCGCGCGAACGGCATCGTCGATGCCGCGCAGGCTCGCCAGAGTCAGGGCCAGGGCGAGTTCGGCCGTGCCGCCGGTGTGCACGCCCGAGGCGGTCGCGACTTGGATTCCACGCTCCGGCAGGTGCGCGACGGGATCGTAGCCGGTGGTCTGGGTGATGACCAGCCCCAGATTCGGCAGCTCGTCGAGCAGTTCGATGGTCGGCCCCGAGTTGAGGTACGGGAGCACGACGACGTCGACGTCGTCGCGGCTGAGCTTCGCCGACTTATCGGCGTCCGAGTAGACGACCAGGTCGACGTTGGCGCGCTGGTGCGCCGGAATCCGGGCGATGACGCGGTTGCGGAGTTCAGAGTCTGGAAAGGCAATGGTCTTGATCGACATAGACACATTGTCCCACGAGCCGAGCCATTCGGGCAGGTTCGATCTGGCTGGCCGACCCCGGCAGGTCTACTCCGGCAGGGCCTTGCCGATCCGTGCGAACACTGCCTCGATGACCTCGAGCTCGTCATCGTCGACATGGGAGAGGAAGACCTCGTCGATGTTCTCCCGGTGCTGGCGCCCCGCGTTGAGGAAGGCCTGGGCCCCAGCCTCGGTGAGGCCGACGTTGTGCGCCCGTTTGTCGTCCGCGCATTCCGTCTTCGTCACCAGACCGGCGTCTTCGAGCACCTTGATCCGATAGTTCAGCCGTGACGGTGAGAACACCAGCTTCCTGGCCAGCACGCTCATCGTCAGCGTGTGGGTCGGCTCCTCCCACAGCAGCAGCAGCGTGTTGTAGTCGCTGACGGTCAGCCCTGCACGGTTCTTGAGGTTTCCCTCGAGGTTCTGTCTGATGCGCTGAGAGGTCTCGAAGTACACCCGCCACGACCTCTGCGCCAGGGCGTCACGACCGATTCCGAGCTTGATCTCAACCATCGTCAGCCCTCGAGAAGCTGAGCGAACGGGGTGATGAACTCGGGATTGAACTCATCATCGATGCTCGGATTTCTCCGCGTCCCAGCACGGCCGAACTCACCGGTCGTCGCGGACGAGGCTTCGGCCCCCGCATGCGGAGCAGCTGCGACACTGTTCAGGCTCGCCGCCAATCCGATCAGCTCGGCGCTGGCCTGAGCGATCCGGGCGCCCAGGCTGCGGCCGCCCTCGACGCTGCCCCAGTCATCGGTGGCAGCGAAGACCGTCGTCGGCACGACGATGCCCTTGAGGTAGGACAGCATCGGGCGCAGCACGGTCTCTCCTGCCAGCGAGTGCCGCGGTGTGCCGCCGGTGGAGCCGATGAGCACGGGCTTGTTCGCCAGTGCCTTCTCGTCGATGAGCTGCCAGAACAGGGTGTGCAGTCCCACCGGCGCAACCTTGTACACGGGTGCGACGGTGACGATCACGTCCGCCTCGGCGACTTGCGCGAATGCCGCCTCGAGGTTCTCCGAGCGGAACCCGGTCAGGGCCATATCTGTGAGGTCCGAGCTCAGGTTCCGCACGTTGACGCTTTCGGTCTCCGGGCTCAGGCCCGCATCGTCTGCCGCCGAGGTGGCCGCCGCGGTGATCTTGTTCGCCAGTTTCAGTGTGGTCGAGTCCTCGCTCAGCGAGGTCGTGATGCTCAGTATCCGCATCAGCGATCAGCTCCTTGGGTGTCTTTCTGCTCTGCGGCCTTGGTCTGACGGTCGGCATAGGCACGCGATCCGGGTCCGCCGCCGGGGATGGGGTCCCGGCCTTCGCGGTGGCGAAGGACGAGCGATTCGTGAGTCGGTGCGTCGGGGACATCGGCGGGACGATTCTTCGCGAATTCCTTCCGCAGGACCGGGACGACTTCCTCGCCGAGGAGGTCGAGCTGTTCCAGCACCGTCTTCTGGGGCAGTCCCGCATGGTCGATGAGGAAGAGCTGACGCTGGTAGTCCCCGGCCCAGTCGCGGAAACTCAGGGTGCGTTCGATGACCTGCTGGGGTGATCCGACGGTCAGCGGGGTCTGCGTCGAGAAGTCCTCAAGGCTGGGCCCGTGGCCGTAGACCGGTGCGTTGTCGAAGTACGGGCGGAACTCGTTGACGGCGTCCTGCGAGTTCTTGCGCATGAACACCTGACCGCCGAGTCCCACGATCGCCTGGTTCGCCGCTCCGTGTCCGTAGTATTCGTAGCGCTGGCGGTAGAGCTGGACCATGCGTGCGGTGTGCGACATGGGCCAGAAGATGTTGTTGTGGAAGTAGCCGTCACCGTAGTAGGCGGCCTGCTCAGCGATTTCGGGGCTGCGGATCGATCCGTGCCACACGAAGGGCGGGACATCGTCGAGTGGTGTCGGTGTGACGGTGAACCCGTTGAGGGGCGTGCGGAACTTGCCTTCCCAGTCGAGGTTCTTCTCCCGCCAGAGACGGTAGAGCAGGTTGTAGTTCTCGACCGCCAGCGGGATGCCCGAGCGGATGTCCTTGCCGAACCAGGGGTAGACGGGTCCGGTGTTGCCGCGTCCCATGACCAGGCTGATGCGCCCGTCGGAGAGATGCTGAGCATAGGCGTAGTCCTCGGCGATGCGCACCGGGTCGGTCGTCGTGATCAGGGTGGTGGCCGTTGACAGGCGCAGCCTCTCCGTCTGTGCCGCGATGTTCGCGAGCAGGACCGGTGGGTTCGCGGGTGCGACGAACGGCGGGTTGTGGTGCTGCCCGGTGGCGAAGACGTCAAGGCCGACCTCTTCGGCCTTCTTGGCGATCTCGACCGTGTTCTTGATCCGCTGGTTCTCAGACACTGTGGTGCCATTGGTGGGATCAGTGGTGACGTCTCCAATGGTGAAGATTCCCAATTCCATGTCTGCTCCTTCTGCTCGTCGCTCGCGAGCCCTCATCGAACCGAATAGCTTCAGTTTTGAAGTAACTAGTTGAAAGTTTAACAGACAGTGGATGGGAAGTATTCCCGAGCAGTCTTGGGGCAGCCCCCAGACCCGATGAGGGCTGTGGCGGCAACACAAAAGCCGGGCCTGCCAAGTCGAGATCCCCTCAGGGACGTCAGCTCGGCAAACCCGGCGAATGATGTCTTCGGAACAGTCGGACTCAGACGGACGGTCCGGTCAGATCCGGATGCCGGTTCTGCTCAGATCCAGATGGCTGGGTCGATCAGCTCGAAGTCGGCGTCCTTGGACCGCGTGTCATCGGCCTTCGACCCGCCCGCCTCGGCGTCGGCGAGCTTCCTATACGGCCTGACTTTTGCCGGGATTCCGACTGCGCTCGAGTCGGAGGCGACGTCTTTGACGACGACCGCATTGGCACCCACCGAGGAGTTGTCGCCCACCACGACCGGTCCGAGGATCTTCGCACCGGCGCCGACGAGGACATGGTTGCCGATGGTCGGGTGGCGCTTCGCCTGCTCCATCGACGTCCCGCCCAGGGTGACCTGGTGGTAGAGCATGACGTCGTCGCCGATCTCCGATGTTTCGCCGATGACGACTCCGTTGGCGTGGTCGATGAAGAATCGTCGCCCGATCTGTGCACCGGGATGGATCTCGACGCCGGTCAGGGTCCGCACGGCCTGCGACAGCAGCCTGGCCGGCACCTTTGCGGTGTCGTTGCGCCACAGGCGGTGCAGGCCGCGGTGGGCCCAGATCGCATGCATGCCCGGATAGGAGACCAGCGAGACGAAATCGTTGGTGGCCGCGGGGTCGCGCCGGCGAACGGTATCGAGGTCCTCGCGCAGTGTCGCGCGCACCCCGGGTCGACTCAGCCCATAGGCGGCTGCGCCGATCGCCGCAGCCGCCACAGTCCACAGTGCCTTCATCTCAATATTCCTTCATGCTCGTCATCGTCAATCCCCAATGCCGCGAGGGCGCCAAACACATGCTTGACGCCCTCACCGCAGAACTGGGCCCTGCCTCAGGCAGTGCTCAGTCGAAGTTCTTCTGATCAGTCCATGTACTCTTCGAACAGCGGGGTGGTCAGGTAGCGCTCACCGAAGTCGGGCAGAATGACGACGATGCGCTTGCCGGCGTTCTCCGGGCGTGCGCCCAGCTGCTCGGCGGCGATGAGCGCGGCACCGGACGAGATTCCGACGAGCAGCCCCTCTTCCTTCGCGACCTCGCGGGCGCGGGTGAAGGATTCCTCGTTCTCGATGGTGATGACCTCATCGTAGATCTTGGTGTTGAGCACGCCGGGGACGAAGTTGGCACCGAGTCCCTGGATCTTGTGCGGGCCGGCGTCTCCACCGGAAAGCAGCGGGGAGGCTGCGGGCTCGACGGCGACGATCTTGACGTCCGGGTTGGCCTCACGCAGGGCTGCTCCGGCTCCCGTGATGGTTCCGCCGGTGCCGATGCCCGAGACGAAGATGTCGACCTTGCCGTCGGTGTCGGCGAGGATCTCGGGGCCGGTGGTGCTGCGGTGGATATCAGCGTTGGCCTGGTTCTCGAACTGACGGACCAGGACTGCACCCTCGGCGGCAAGCTCTTCGGCCTTGTCGACAGCGCCCTTCATACCCTGGGCCTTATCGGTGAGGACGAGCTCGGCACCGAAGGCGCGCAGAAGTGCACGACGTTCCTTCGACATCGATTCCGGCATGGTCAGCAGAACCTTGTATCCACGCGAGGTGCCCACCATCGCCAACGCGATGCCGGTGTTGCCGGAGGTCGCTTCGACGATCGTTCCGCCCGACTTGAGGTCGCCCGAGGCTTCGGCGGCGTCGATCATTGCGACACCGATGCGGTCCTTGACCGAGTTCGCGGGATTGTACGACTCGAGCTTGGCGACGATCTCCGCGCCAGAGCGTTCGCTCGCCTGATTCACACGAATCAACGGGGTGCGGCCGACCAGTTCGGAAACATTGTTGAAGATAGTCAAGACATGTCCTTTCACGCATATTTGTTCGCCCGATACCGAGGGCTGTGACGAAGATGTCACGTCACCACCAGCCAAAGGCTTCAGCTGCTGACCTCGTCTCGTGGACCGAGACGGTTCATCTCCATCATAACCACGCGACATTCGCGGATGTTCCCCACGCGGTTGCTCAACAATCCATGTTCGCTTCCGGCGAAATATGAAGCCGACGCAAGCCATCAGCAATGAACCAGCCGCATCTGACGGCGGAATCGGAAGACTCAGGCAGGCGAACCGCTGAACAATCACGGGCGCGAATATCGGTGCCGCGTCCCTCGTTGCCGGCATTTCGGCCCCGCTGTCGGCTTTCGACCCCACTGTGAAGGTGCGAATCTGAGACGCCGAGGTGGCCGTGGCCATACTCGTCGTCGACTCGAGTGCGACGTGAAGGTGCCACGCGAAAGGAGCGTCGGAAGCGGACTCGGATGAGCAGGCCGTCCTCGGAGGGAACGCGGTGGGCAAAGCCGATACGATTGTCCCCATGCCTATTCATTCCATCGTCATCTACGGCGAACCCGTGCTGCATCAGCGTGCAGAGAAGATCACCGAATTCGACGAGGAGCTCGCACGTCTGGTCTCCGATATGCATGAGACGCTCGATGCCAGCAACGGTGTGGGCCTCGCCGCTCCGCAGATCGGAGTGGGAAAGCGCATCTTCGTCTACAACGCCGAGGACGATGCCGGAATCCGCAGACGAGGCACCTTCATCAACCCGCTGCTCATCGCCTCGAAGGTCCCCGACACCCATCCGGATCCCGATGATGAGACCGAAGGATGCCTCTCGGTGCCCAGCCTCGACTTTCCGCTCAAGCGCGCCGACCGTGTCACGGTCAACGGGGTCGACGAAACCGGCCAGTCGGTGTCACTGACGGCCGAAGGATGGTTCGCCCGCATCATGCAGCACGAGTACGACCATCTCCAGGGCACGCTCTATGTCGATCGTCTCGACAGGCGCTGGTCGAAGAAGTGGAAGAAGGAGCAGACTGCCAACGGGTACAACGTTCCCGGGCGCTCATGGAAGCCGGGTGTCGATCCCGATCCCTTCGGTCACTGAGCCCACACCGACTCGGCGCTGATTCGGCACTTGTTCGCAACCGTTTCGCCACCGATTCGGCGCTGCTGACTGTGCTCGGATCACTCCAAGCTGCGGTCGTCCTTCGAAGCAGGTGGCGACGATTCCAGCGCGTCAATCGATTCCTGGGCGGCCGCCAGGCGTGTGTCGAAGTCGTCGAAGTCGTCCGCGGTCTGGTCGAGCTCTGCGACGAGACCGGAGATGACCGATGACTGCGATTCGGCGTCGATCCGCAGTTCCCTGAACTGCCAGTCCGCGGAGTCATCGGCAGCTGTCCGGGACAGAACGTCGAGGACTCTGTCGCCGAGTTCACGTGAACGTTCGGAATTGTGAAGCAGCATGAGCTGCTGATCGAGTTCGGTGAGTCGCTCATAGTACTCATGCATCGACAGCACACGATTGGCCATCGATGTGAACGCCACAGAGAGTTTCGACAGGTATGTCTCAACCGACTTCGCAGTTCCGGCATCCCTGATGCTCTCAATCTCCTCACGCAGCCGGACCAGTTCGGTCAACCGGACGCCGATCGAAGCGACGGTGTGATCGAGGTCGACACGTGAGACGTGATCACGCAGGATCGGGTGGGTCCAGGCCCGTGTGCGCACGATCTTCCTGGCGATGGCCACCGCCAGGTGGAACAGTCGCTGCTCGTCGGTGTCGCGACCTTCCTTGCGGCCCGGTTGGAATCCCAGTGAGGCCGGAGTGATCCACTGCGCCTGGCCCACCTTCTGCCGGTTCTTCCGGCTCAGGCGTTTGGGATCACGGAAGTACTTCGGACCGGTGACTGCGGCGAACACTCCGGTGCCCACTGCGGTGACTCCGCCGAGTGCCCCGAAGGTCAGTGCCGCATCGGCGAAACCGGACACCAGCGCCAGACCGCCGGGCGCCGCGAAGCCCGCTGTGACGGCGGTGCCGGCGCCGGTGCCGCCCTTGAACAGGACACTGGAGCGGAAGAGGTTCCGGCGCATCCCTCCGGTGAGCATGATCGCGCTCGGGGCACCAGCGGTGTAGCGATACCCTCGAGCGTTCCAGGCCTTCATGATGCCCTGGTTGACGCTTTCGGGCACCAGGACACGATAGATCGGGATCGCTTTCCCGCATTCGCTCTTCCACAACGACTTCCACGACTGGGACACCGCACTCACCTCCACACACGGATGACACGCTCGCGCCGATGTCCGCCGGTTCCACGTCCGGCGAAGTCGACGTCCGGCCCGTGAGAATGTGAACAGCCACACCCTCCGAACTTCTTTGGTGTCCAAGTCTAGAGGGTGTGGCTGGATCAATGCTGAGTTCTGTTCACCTCAGCCCAGCGGCCACTCAGCCGTTGATCTTGGCCAGGATCAGATCCTTGGCCTTTCCGGCATCGGCCTGACCGCGGGTGGCCTTCATGATCGGTCCCATCAGGGCACCGATGGCCTGCATCTTTCCGCCCTTGATCTTGTCGACCACATCGGGGTTCGCAGCGATCGCTTCATCCACGGCCGCTTCGAGAGCTCCGGTGTCTTCGACGATCTCGAGACCACGGGCACTCATCACCTCGGCGGGGTCGCCTTCTCCGTCGGCAACGGCCGTGAGGACGTCCTTGGCGAGCTTGTCATTGAGCTTGCCGTCGTTGATCAGCCCGATCAGGGCAGCAACCTGAGCCGGTGTGACGAGCTCGGCAGGATTCCGGTCCTTCTGGTTGGCCAGCCTGGCCACCTCACCGGTCCACCATTTGCGTGCCGCTGCGGGCTTCGCACCGGCGGTCACGGTCTCCTCAATGGCTTCGAGCAGACCCGCGTTGACGATGTCGCGCATCTCCAGATCGGAGAATTCCCACACACCCGCCAGGCGACGGCGCTTCTGGGCCGGCAGCTCGGGCAGGGTCGCTCGCAGCTCCTCGACCCAATCTCGGCTGGGCACGAGGGGCACGAGATCCGGCTCTGGGAAGTACCGGTAGTCGTCGGCGTCGGACTTCGGGCGTCCCGAAGACGTCTCCCCCGTACCTTCGTGGAAGTGACGGGTCTCCTGCACGATCGTCTCTCCGGCTTCGAGTCGGGTCGCCTGGCGCGCGATCTCGTAGCGGACCGCACGCTCGATCGAGCGGAAGGAGTTGACGTTCTTCGTCTCCGTGCGGATGCCCAGCGGTGCGTCCGGACTCTCGCGCAGTGAGACGTTGACGTCGGCACGGACGTTGCCCTGTTCCATGCGTGCCTCTGAGACATCGACGGCGCGGAAGATGTCACGCAGGGTGCGCACATAGGTGGAGGCCACCTCGGCGGCCCGATCCCCTGTCCCGGTGATCGGGTGGGTCACGATCTCGACCAGCGGCACACCGGCACGGTTGTAGTCGACCAGGGAATGGTCGGCCCCGTGGATGCGTCCGGTGGCGCCGCCGATATGCGTGTTCTTGCCGGCGTCTTCCTCCATGTGGGCGCGTTCGACGGGGATAGTGAACATCGTTCCGTCTCCGAGCTCGACCTCGACCGCGCCCTCCGAGGCGATGGGTTCATCGGACTGACTGGTCTGGAAGTCCTTGGGCACGTCCGGGTAGAAGTAGTTCTTCCGGGCGAAGCGGCAGGTCTCTGCGATCTCGCAGCCCAGTGCCAGGCCGATCTTGATCGCGTATTCGACGCCCTTCTCGTTGACGACGGGAAGGGAGCCCGGCAGCCCCAGGGAGGTGGGGGTGATGTTGGTGTTCGGTCCGCCGCCGAAGGTGTTGGGAGCGGCGTCGAACATTTTGGTCGCGGTGCCCAATTCGACGTGGACCTCGATGCCGATGACCGGATCGTATTTTCTGATCGCGTCTTCGTATTTCACTTGGTGGTCAGTCCTTCCGCGAGAGTATCGAGCACACGAGTCCCGGAGGCTTCCAAGGCGGCCTCGAGCGGGCCGGCCACCTCGTACATCGTTACGTCCTCTCGTGCCGGGGCGAGGATCTGGAATCCGACGGGCAGTCCGTCGGACAATCCTGCGGGCAACGAGAGTCCGGGGATGCCGGCGAGGTTGGCCGGGATCGTCGCGACGTCGCCGAGGTAGAGAGCCATCGGGTCGGATGCCGCCTCGGCGCCGAATTTCAGTGCCGTCGTCGGTGCTGTCGGTGAGACGAGGACGTCGCAGGACTCGAAGGCCTTCGCGAAGTCGTTCTGCACCAGGGTGCGGATCTTCTGTGCCGAACCGTAGTAGGCATCGTAGTAACCGGCCGACAGGGCGTAGGTGCCGAGGATGATGCGGCGCTTGACCTCATCGCCGAAGCCGGCCGCACGGGTGGCTGCCATGACCGTCTCTGCGGTGACCGGACCTGATTCGGGTTCGATCCGCAGTCCGTAACGCATGCCGTCGTAGCGGGCCAGGTTCGAGGACACCTCGGAGGGCATGATGAGGTAGTAGGCATCGAGTGCGTAGGAGATCGACGGGCAGTCGACCTCGACGATCTCGGCACCCGCTGCGGCGGCCACGTCGAGGGCAGCGGAGAACGCATCGCGGACCCCGTCCTGGTAGCCTTCCCCGCGCAGCTGCTTGATGACGCCGAGCTTCTTGCCCTTCAGGTCCGAAGTCTGTGCCGCGGAGACGAAGCCTGCCACCGGGTCCGGCAGCGAGGTCGAGTCGAGCGGGTCGTGTCCGGCGAGCAGTTCGTGCAATGCCGCGGCATCGGCGACGCTGCGGCCCATCGGGCCGACCTGATCGAGGCTCGAGGCCATGGCGATGATGCCGAAGCGCGAGATCGAACCGTAGGTCGGCTTCACACCGACGGTGCCGGTGAACGCGGCGGGCTGTCGCACCGAGCCGCCGGTGTCCGTGCCGACGGACAGCGGGGCCTGATATCCGGCCAGTGCCGCAGCGGCACCGCCGGAGGAGCCGCCGGGCACGTGATCGAGGTTCCAGGGGTTGCGGGTGGTGCCGAAGGCCGAGTGCTCGGTCGTCGACCCCATGGCGAATTCGTCGAGGTTGGTCTTGCCCAGGACCGGGAGTCCGGCGGCCTTGACCTTGTTGTGCACGGTCGATTCGTAGGGTGGAACCCAGTTCTCGAGCATCTTCGAGGCGGCGGTGGTGCGCACGCCCTCGGTGACGACGAGGTCCTTCAGCGCCACGGGCACTCCGGCCAGGGCGTGGACGTCGTCACCGGCACTGCGCTTGGCGTCGACCGCTGTGGCTGTCTCCAGTGCCCGATCATCGGTGACGGTGATGAATGAGCCGAAGTCGGCTTCGGTGGCGTGGATGCGATCCAGGTGGGCCTGGGTCACCTCGACGGAGGAGAACTCGCCGGATTTCAAACCTGCGGCGAGTTCGAGGGCGCTCTTGTGCGTCAGTTCGCTCATCACTCCTCCCCGAGGATCTGCGGGACGAGGAATTTGTCGTCGGCCGCGGCCGGGGCCGAGGCCAGAGCCTGCTCGCTGGTCAGGGTCTCACCCACGACATCGGGGCGCAGCACGTTCGACAATGCGATCGGGTGGCTGGTCGCCGGTACGTCGTCGCCGGCCACTTCGTTGACCCTGGCGACATTGCTCAAAATGGTGCTCAGGTCACCGGCGAGCGACTTCAGCTCGTCTTCGCCCATGGCGATCCGAGACAGCGAAGCCAAATGCTCGACCTGCTCGGGGGTGATTGCGGAGGACTCCGTCATTCCCTGCCTTTCATCGTCTCTGTTTACTCGTCAGCAAGTCTAGTCTCTTTGCCGGACGTGTTCTGATGAGTCCGATGTGAGGTTCGCCGAGCAGCATTGCTCAGCTTCGCCGAGGCGGGTGCCGGTTACGAGCGAGCGCGGAGACAGTCCGCGTCTCAGGTCAGGCGACGGAGCGTTCGGGCCAGGTGCGTTCGCCCTTGATGTAGCTCGAGAGGTCCCCGAGCACCCTGTCCGCGTCCGACTGGGAGAACTCCCCCGCGTCGACTCCGGACTGCAGATCGCTGGCGAGATCTCTCACTCGTGACTGGGCGTCGGCAGCGGTGTGCGCCACCAGGCCCGCGCTG
>NZ_JAKDJU010000047.1 GCF_030453725.1 Brevibacterium picturae | reverse complement strand
CCGACGACTATTTCAGGTTCAGGCCGGCGACGACGGCGCGGTGGTCACTCGATCCGCGGCCGAGAACCTCGTCGGAGGTGGCCTCGAACCCGCGATAGAGGACGTGGTCGAGGCGGGTCACCGGGAAACGAGCCGGCCAGGTGAACCCGAACCCGCCGCCTGCTTCGACTCGCGAATCCTCCAGGGGAGGTGACAGGGTCGAGAAGTTGGTGTCCGTCGTCGCGGTGTTGAAATCACCGGCGACGATGACGTGCTCGGCCTCATCGGTCTCGACCTCTGTGGCCAACCTGCGGATCGCCGCATTGCGCATGGCCTCGTGGCCGGGGCGCACCGAGGGCATGTGCACGGAGTAGAACCTGACGTCGCCGTGGTCTGTCGAAATGGTGGTGGCGAAGGCACGCGGCCACTGCAGCCCCAAACTGATCTCTTCGGGCGCGGACATCGGCCATTTCGACCACACGCCGATGGTGTCGACGACCCGCGAATTCTCGAACGAGGAATCGAGTTCCTTGTGGATGATCCTGCCCGACAGAGATTCCAGCTCCTGGATCGTGACGATGTCCGGGTCGGCGGACACGAGGCTCTTCGCCGCCGCTGTGGGCTCGGGCAGCCTGGCACCCACATTGTGTGTGGCGACGGTGAGGTCCGGTGTGCCCTGGTCGTCCGTTGGAATCAGCGCGGAGCCGAACATCGAGGCCCAGACCACTGTCGGTACCAGAATGCCGATCGCCGACAGGAGGGAGAAGCGGACGAGGAACATGAGCAGCACAAGGGCCAGGAAGACCCCCGTCCAGGGCAGGACGCTCTCGATGAGCAGAGCAATTCCCATCCTGGCGGGCAACAAGTTGTGGAGTAGGAGAAACGCCGCATAGGCCAAGCCGAAGATCAGCGCAGTGATCCCCTTGGTAGGGTTATGCGTCTTTCTGGGTTGAGGAGATTCCAGGTTCATCGATTAAGAATCTTAACCGCTGAATCTGTCTTCAAGCTGGGTGCGTCATGCGATGTGCCTTACACGCGTCCAGGGGGATCGGCCGCCAGTGAGAATCGGTCACCGGTGAGCAGTCGCTGACCACACCGTGACATCGGGATGAGTGTCATAGCGATACCCGGAGCCCCTCATCGTGCGAATCACCGAAGAGTACTCTCCCAAACGCCTGCGCAGGCGCCGGATATGCACGTCAACAGTCCTCTCATCAGGAACTTCGCCGCCCGACCAGACGGCAGTGATGAGATCTTCTCGAGGCAGGGTCGAATCGGCATGCGAAACGAGAGTCGCGAGAAGATCGAACTCCTTGGTCGTGACATCGATGAGATCGCCGTCGATGCGAACCTCGCGGCGAGGGATGTCGATGCGCAGACGCTCGGCGGTTCTGTTCTGGAAATTCCCATCGAAACGGGATCCGAAGCCGCCCGTGGGCGCGGCTTCGCCGATGCCCTGCTCGGCCTCACGGCGCAGAGCCGGCGGGTGGATGCGGCTGGGGATGCGCGAGCGGACCGGGCCGTGTGTTCCTGCCGGGGTGCCCGTGGCGGCGGGGGAGCCGTTGGCGACAGCGCGCACGGCATCGATGTCGTTGCCGCGACCTTCCGGTGCCAGAGCGATGACCGCTTGGGTCTCTGCCTGGGAGGCCAATTCCTGTGCGTAGGCCTGCAGCTCACCGGCGATTGCGGACAGATTGGTCCCATCCGCGGCCGCTTTGGACTCGTCGAGGCCGATGTAGACGATGATTCCGCGCGCTGCCTTCGGCGAGGGCACGACGCCGGCGGGGCCGAAGGTGTGGGGCGGGTTCTGCGGGTCTACTGCACTCAACCTGGCTCCTGCACGACGGACGGCAGCTGCGCTGCGTGGATGTGCGTACGCTGGTTCTGGATTCGACATGGCTGTCCTTTGCTTCGACCTGTTGGGCCGTTGTGACTGAATGAGTCCGCTGCGGAGGGTGCGTGTACTCGTTCGAGGCCGGACAGCGGAGGGACGGTCACCGACAACGAACGCAGGGCATACACATGCCTGCGGGGCACATTCGCGTCTGGTGCGTCGTAGAAGTCATAGCTTCATTATTTGTCACAAAACTCGCGAGTTGCAAAGGAAAGCCCGAAAATGAGACAAGTATGACGAAATATGACGACTCGTCACGATCTCCGGCTCAGCTCAGTCGACGATTCCGTACATCCGGTCACCGGCGTCACCGAGGCCCGGGACGATGTAGCCCTTCTCATTGAGCCTCTCGTCGAGCGCGGCCGTGTAGATCTCGACGTTCGCGGACTCCGCGTAATCCTTCTCGATCCGTTCGACACCCTCCGGGGCGCTGACGAGGCAGACCGCGGTGACGTCCCTGGCGCCTCGGGCGAGGAGGAAGTCGATGGCCATGGCCAAGGTTCCACCCGTCGCCAGCATGGGATCGACGACGAAGATCTGCCGCCCGCTGAGGTCATCGGGCAGACGATCTGCGTAGGCGCTGGGCTCGAAGGTCTCCTCATCGCGGACCATCCCCAGGAAGCCGACCTCGGCGGTGGGGAGGATGCGCAGCATGCCGTCGAGCATGCCCAGGCCCGCGCGCAGAATCGGGACGACGACAGGTCGGGGCTCGGCCAGGCGCGTGCCGGTGAACGTCGTGACGGGGGTCGTGATCTCCTTGTCCTCGACGGCCACCGACCGCGTAGCCTCGTAGGCGAGAAGCATCACGAGCTCTTCGGTGAGCTGACGGAACCGAGCGGAATCGGTGCTCCGGTCACGCAGGACGCTGAGTTTGTGGGCGATGAGCGGATGATCGGCTACATGAAGGCGCATAAGAGAAATGGTACGGAACTTTTCATCTTCGCGCGTCGGGCTGTGGTGAAAGGACACCGAAGCCGTCACAATGGAGGCATGTCCTACTTCACTGAGATCCTTGCCGAATCAAGCGATGGTTTTCGTGCGCTCGATGTCGATGTTCGGGATGCCTCCGACCTCGACAGCCTCGTCGACATGATGCAAGCCGCCGGGGCGGAAGACGGCGAATCGGTCGCGGTCATCGAACACGAGGACGAATGGTTCGGGCTCGTGCGAGTCTGCGACAACAACGAGGTCAAGGTCTTCCTGTCCGACCTTCGTGCCGTCGAGCTCAGCCCCTTCGCAGAGATCTTCGCCGATTTCCTCGATGCGCAGCCCGACGCCTATGAGGCGGAGCCGGAAGAGGAGTTCGGCCTCGAAGAAGACGAGACTGCAGATGACGATGACGACGACGATGAGGACGTCGCAATGCTCGAGTTCGACGCCGACGCCGAATGGGCAGGCGATGCCGAGATCTATGCCGACCGTGGGGTCCTCGCCGCTGATCTCATCGAGCAGGTGGAGAAGTACCGCTCCGATCCTGCCCGCGTCGTCGCCCACGTCGGCGAGACCGTCGGGTTCGCCGACCAGCTCGAGGCCGCCCGCTGAGCTCACCGGAGGAGAGTGCGGAACTCGGCTTCGGCGCTCACACGCACTTCCAGGACTGGATGGAACTCGCCCTCGCCGAGGCGGCCCTGGCAGGCGAGCATGACGACGTTCCCGTCGGGGCCGTGGTCCTCGACAGCGACGGTTCGGTGATCGGGCGCGGTCACAATCGACGCGAGGTCGATCAGGATCCGCTCGGGCATGCCGAGCTCATGGCGCTGCGCAATGCCGCCGAGGCGACCGGGCGCTGGCGCCTCGACGGCGCCACCCTTGTGGCCACCCTTGAGCCCTGTGCGATGTGCGCAGGCGCGGTGGTCGGATCGCGGATTGCTCGGGTCGTCTACGGTGCATTCGACGAGAAGGCGGGTGCTGCAGGGTCTGTCTGGGATCTGCTGCGAGACCGTGCGGCCCTGCATCACCCAGAGGTCTACTCCGGGGTCGCAGCGAGTAGGTGCAGTGCGCTGCTCAGGGATTTCTTTGCCGCGAAGCGGGGGAGTCCCGCTGGTTGAGCGAGGCTGCGAGGTGACATCAGAACAGTGGCTCAGGTCACTGCCTCTCGATTTGGACGCCACCCGGGCATAACTGTAATGTTGTCCGCGGTGGCGTGTCCGAGCGGCCGAAGGTGCGACACTCGAAATGTCGTGTAGGGCATCCCCCTACCGTGGGTTCAAATCCCACCGCCACCGCCGCTGTGCAAGGCCCCGAACGCCCTGGTCAAACAGGATGTTCGGGGCCTTTGCCATTTCACCATCGCCGGCCTCTGGCTTGACGTTCCGCCTTGTCTGCCGCCGCGAGGCCCTCCCCGCCGCCGCGAGGCCCTCTCTGCCCCCGATGGTGGGCGTCGGCTCGGCATTTGCGATGATGGCGTGTGGCCGAGAGGGGCGAGCTGGCCGTTGTCAATCAGTGTGATCAAGCTGTGATCGTTGACACATTATGCAAAACAGACTTAACTGGTCAGTCGGAACGGAAGTGTTTTTCCATGATGTGAAAGGAAATTTCTATTATGGAAGTGGCTTCCGCTTCTCTGCGCATGTTCAAGGCGCATGGCCGTCGACGATGATGCCGACGGCTGATCAAATCGAACAACTAGAGGTGGTCCATGAAAATGGCTGACAACGACCAAGGGCGGGATACGACAACCGTCCCCGAAAGCACCGGAAGTCCGGGCTTACTCGACCGATTCTTCGAAATCACATCGCGTGGCTCCTCGATCAGACAGGAAATCCGCGGAGGCATCGTCGCCTTCGTCGCGATGGCCTACATCGTCGTCCTCAACCCGCTCATCCTGGGCGGATCCGAGGACGTCGCGGGCGGGTCGCTCGACTTCGCCCAACTGACCGCGGTCACCGGCCTCATCGCCGGCGTCATCACGATCCTGTTCGGAGTCGTCGCGAAGCTCCCGTTCGCTCTCGCCGCGGGACTGGGCATGAACAGCTTCCTGGCCGTCTCGGTGGTCCAGGAGGTCACCTGGGCCGAGGCCATGGGGCTCGTGGTCATCAACGGCATCATCATCGTCGTGCTCGGAGCCACCGGCATCCGCACAGCGATCTTCAACGCCGTGCCGCATGCCCTCAAGGTCGCGATCACGGTCGGCATCGGCCTGTTCATCGCGTTCATCGGCTTCGTCAACTCCGGGTTCGTCACCCGCACCCCGGAAGGCCCACCGGTTCAGCTGGGCCAGAACGGGTCGATCGCGTCCCTGCCGACGGCGGTGTTCCTGTTCGCCCTGATCCTCATCGGCATCCTCGTCGCACGCAAGGTGCCGGGCGGAATCCTCATCGGCATGATCGTGGCCACGATCGTCGCGATGGTCATCCAGGCCTTCGCGAAACTGGGCACCGTGGGTGACCCGGTCAACCCGGACCCCGTGGGCTGGAACCTCTCCGCCCCCGAGATCCCCGGCCAGATCCTCGCTCTGCCGGACTTCTCCCTCATCGGAGCCTTCGACCTCATCGGATCCTTTGAGCGCATCGGCGTGCTCGCCGCCACGATGCTGGTCTTCACCCTGGTGTTCACGAACTTCTTCGACGCCATGGGCACGATGACCGGACTGGCCCGCAGCGCCGGACTGCAGACCTCTGACGGAATGTTCCCCCGCATCCGCGGCGCATTCGTCGTCGAGGGTCTCGGCGCCGTCGCCGGTGGTGGAGCCTCCGCCTCGTCGAACACCGTGTTCGTCGACGCAGCGGCCGGCATCGCCGAAGGCGCACGCACCGGACTCGCCGCCTGCATCACCGGCGGACTGTTCCTGGTCTCGATGTTCTTCGCACCGCTCATCGGAGTCATTCCGATGGAGGCCGGAGCCGCCGCACTCGTCGTCGTCGGCGCCATGATGGTCACGCAGATCCGCGAGATCGACATGAGCGACTTCCGCACCTCGCTGCCGGTGTTCCTGACCATGGTCACGATGCCGCTGACCTACTCGATCGCCAACGGAATCGGCGTCGGATTCATCTCCTGGGCCCTCATCCACGCGATGAGCAAGCGCGGCCGGGACGTGCACTGGCTCCTCTGGGTCGTGTCGGCAGGATTCGTGCTGTACTTCGTTCGCGGACCGATATCGGCTATGTTGGGTGGATGAGTGAAATGATTGGACATCTTGCTTGGGGAAAGGGCCAGATCGCACACGGCGATTGAGAGCCCGTCAGTCGCTGCACTGACGGGCCACCCAGCCAACTGGGCCACCCCGTCACCTCGACACCACGTTCTTCGCTGCTGTTCGCATGGATAACCAGAAGTTTCGAAGAACGAAGCAATTGTTCCAACCATGCACTGTGCGCCGCAGAGACGAGGCGCAGGAGGTAAGTGCGATGTCTGCCCCGGCAACACAACGTTCCACCGCCCAGATTTCGGTGAACTCGACAGCTCACGAATTCGACGGCCCCCCACATACCAATGCCCTGGACTTTCTCCGCGGAGTCGGCCTCACCGCAGCAAAGGAAGGCTGCGCCGAAGGCGAATGCGGGGCCTGCGCGATCATGGTCGCCCGCCCCGACGCCGATGGGTCAACCCGCTGGACCTCGATCAACTCGTGCCTGCTGCCGGCCGCCGCACTCGATGGCCAGGAGGTCATCACGGCCGAAGGCCTCGCCGACGCAGAGTCCGTGCACCCGGTCCAGGAAGAGATGGCCGTGCGCGGCGGATCCCAATGCGGATACTGCACCCCCGGCTTCATCTGCTCCATGGCCGCCGAATACTACCGGCCCGAACGTGCCGCCGACGCCGCCGACCATCACTGCGGTCCCAACGGCTTCGACATCCACTCCCTGTCCGGCAACCTCTGCCGCTGCACCGGCTACCGTCCCATCCGCGACGCCGCCTACGCCCTCGGCCAGCCCGAACCCGGCGACTGGGTCGCCGAGCGCCGAGACCGACCGGCACCCGCCTCGGCGAGCACGGACATCCACCGAGCCGATACGGCCACCGGCGAGACCGGACGCTTCCGCCGTCCTTCCACCCTCGCCGAGGCGCTCGACATCCTGGCGGGCGAACCCGAGGTCCTCGTCGTCGCCGGCGCCACCGACTGGGGCGTCGAGGTCAACATCAAGGGCGCACGCGCCAAATCGATGCTCGCCATCGACCGCCTGCCCGAACTGCGCACCATCGCTCGCACCGACGAGTACATCGAACTCGGTGCTGCCCAGACCCTGAGTGAACTCGAACGCGAACTCGCCGGCTCGATCCCGCTGCTGGGCAAACTGATCCCGCAGTTCGCCTCCCGCCTCATCCGCAACGCCGCCACCATCGGCGGAAACCTCGGCACGGGATCACCCATCGGTGACACCCCGCCGGCACTCCTGGCCCTGGACGCACAGCTCGTGCTCACCTCGGCGAGGGGGTCACGGGTCGTGGATCTGGCCGAGTACTTCACCGGCTACCGGCAGACCGTGCGCAGCGCGGACGAACTCATCACCGCAGTTCGCATCCCGCTGCCGCTGTCGCCGATGACCTCGTTCCAGAAGATCGCGAAGCGCCGCTTCGACGACATCTCCTCCGTCGCCATCGGCTACGCCGTGAACGTCGAGGACCAGGTCGTGACCAAAGCTCGGCTGGGACTCGGCGGCGTGGCTGCCACCCCCTTGCGCGCCACAGCCACCGAGGCTCTGCTGGAAGGGTCACCCTGGACTCTTGAGACCGTGCACGGTGCGGCCGAGACGTTGGCCGCCGAAGGCACCCCGATGGATGATCACCGAGCGAGTGCGAAATACCGGACCGCGATGCTGCGGTCCTCGTTGGAACGCTTCTATGCCGAACAGGAGGCAGGACGATGAGCCAGCTCTCACAGCGCCCCACCCACCCCATCGTCGGTGAGTCCCACCACCACGAAAGCGCCTTCGGTCACGTCACCGGAGCGGCCCTCTACACCGATGACCTCGTGGGACGTCTCGCGGGGGTCCTTCATGCCCATCCCGTGCAGTCGACTCAGGCGCATGCGAAGCTGAAGAGCGTCGACATCGACGGCGCCTACCAGGTGCCAGGGGTCGTGCGCGTGATCACCGCCGCCGACATCCCCGGCGTCAATGATCAGGGCGTCAAACACGACGAGCCGATGCTGCCCGTCGACGAGGTGATGTTCTACGGTCAGCCCGTCGCCTGGGTCCTCGGCAACGATCTAGAAGCCGCGAAGGCCGGAGCGGCAGCCGTGAGCGTCGACTACGAGCCGCTGCCCTCACTCGTCACCGTCACCGAGGCGATCGAGGCCAACAGCTTCCACGGCGTCCAGCCCGTCATCGACAAGGGCGACGCCACCGGAGCCTTCGCCGATGCCGCGCATGTGTTCGAAGGCGAATTCGAGCTCGCCGGCCAGGAGCACTTCTACCTCGAGACCCAGGCCTCCCTGGCCCATGTCGATGAGAGCGGGCAGATCTTCGTCCAGTGCTCGACGCAGCATCCCACCGAGACGCAGGACATCGTCTCCCACGTCCTCGGGGTCCCCGCCCACGAGGTGACCGTCCAATGCCTGCGCATGGGCGGCGGCTTCGGCGGCAAGGAGATGCAGCCCCACGGCTACGCCGCGCTCGCGGCCCTCGGCGCCAAGCTCACCGGTCGCCCCGTGCGGTTGCGGCTCAACCGCACGCTCGACATCACGATGACCGGCAAGCGCCACGGCTTCCACTCGTCCTGGAAGATCGGCTTCACCGCCGAGGGCAAGATACTGGCCCTCGACGCGACGCTGACCGCCGACGGCGGGTGGAGTCTCGACCTGTCCGAGCCCGTGCTCACCCGCGCCATGTGCCATATCGACAACACCTACTGGGTGCCCAACATCCGCGTCGCCGGGCGGATTGCGAAGTGCAACAAGACCTCGCAGACCGCCTTCCGCGGATTCGGCGGCCCCCAGGGCATGCTGGTGATGGAGGACATCCTCGGCCGAGTCGCCCCGAGGTTGGGACTGAGCGCCCGTGAACTGCGCCGCCGCAACTTCTACCAAGCCGGCCAGGATACCCCGTACTACCAGCCCGTGCGCCACCCCGAGAGGATGGAGGCCGCCTGGGACCAGGTCGTGACCAGTGCCGAGGTGGAGGCTCGGGAGGCAGAGATCGCGCAGTTCAACGCCCGGAGCCCACACGTCAAACGCGGCCTCGCACTGACCCCGGTGAAGTTCGGGATCTCGTTCAACCTCACGGCCTTCAACCAGGGCGGTGCCCTCGTGCTCGTGTACAAGGACGGCTCCGTCCTCGTCACCCACGGCGGCACCGAAATGGGGCAGGGCCTGCACATGAAGATGCTGCAGGTCGCGGCCACCACCCTCGGGGTGCCCCTGTCCACGGTCCGCCTCGCGCCCACGAGAACGGACAAGGTCCCCAACACCTCGGCGACGGCGGCGAGCTCCGGCACCGATCTCAACGGCGGTGCGGTCAAGGACGCCTGCGAGCAGATCCTGGGCCGCCTGACGCAGGTGGCCGCGGGAATCCTCGGAGCGCCCGCCCACGAAGTCACCGTCAGCCGCGGCATCGTCAGTGCGTTGTCATCGAAGAAGACGGTGACCTGGGAGGAGCTCATCAACGCCGCCTACTTCCAGCGGATCCAGCTCTCGGCATCGGGGTTCTACCGGACCGAGGGACTGCACTGGGACCTGTCGATCATGACCGGGGAGCCCTTCAAGTACTTCGCCTACGGCGCCGCCGTGAGCGAGGTCGAGGTCAACCGCTTCGACGGCTCCTACACACTGCGTCGCGTCGACATCGTCCACGACGTCGGCGATTCGCTGTCACCGCTGATCGACCTCGGGCAGATCGAAGGCGGATTCGTCCAGGGTGCCGGATGGCTCACCCTTGAGGACCTGCGCTGGGATGCCTCCGACAAGCCCAGCCGAGGTCGCTTGGCCACCCAGGCCGCGAGCACGTACAAGATCCCCAGCTTCTCCGAAGCCCCGGAGGTCTTCAACGTCTCGCTGCTGGACAAGGCGCACGAAGAGGGCGCCGTCTACGGTTCCAAGGCCGTGGGCGAACCCCCGCTGATGCTCGCATTCTCCGTCCGCGAGGCCCTGCGGGATGCCGTGGCCGCTTTCGGCACGGGTTCGGCGGCCGGTGAGGCAGGCCCGTCGGTCGAGCTGGCCTCACCGGCGACACCAGAGGCCGTGTTCTGGGCCATCGAATCGGTGCGTTCGCAGCCTACCGGCGATGCTGTCGGCCCGGGCAGCGCAGTGCAGGCAGACGCTGTTCCGGGGGACCAGGAAGGCGTCAGTGTCCCGTCATGACTTGGATGGACACAGCGGCCGAGCTTCGTGCTTCTCGAGTCCCGGCCGTCCTCGTCACTCTCGCCGCGGTCCGCGGGCACGCCCCGCGTGAGGCCGGAGCGAAGCTGATCGTCACCGCCGATGACCTGCATGGGACCATCGGCGGCGGCAATCTGGAGATGACGGCCGTCACCCGCGCCCGCGAGATCCTCGCATCCGAGTCGTCGTCCGCACCCGAGATGCTCACGCTGCGGCTCAACGACAAGGCACCGGCCAAATACGGGCGCCAATGCTGCGGCGGGGAGGTCAACGTGCTGCTCGAGCCGCTGCCCGTGCCCGCCTCGGTGGCGATCTTCGGGATCGGCAACATCGGTCTCGAACTGACCCGGATCCTGGCCCGTCACGACATCGACGTCCACGTCAGCGACTCCCGTCCCGAGCATCTCGAGGAGCTCGACCGTCTGGAGCCGCCGGTGGCGGCGATTCATCGTGAGTTCGCCGTCGTCGGAGAGGAGGTGCTGACCGTCCTGCCGGCGGGCACGCACGTCCTCATCATGACGCACGACCACGCCGAGGATCTGCACCTCTGCGATGCGGCGCTGACCCGCGGCGACCTGGGCTCCATCGGGCTCATCGGCTCGAGCGCCAAATGGCAGCGGTTCAGAAAGAACCTCATCGCCGAAGGCCACACCCCCGAAACCGTCGACACCATCGACTGCCCCATCGGTCTGTCCGATCTGCCCGGAAAGCAGCCGGCGACGATCGCTCTCAGCGTCGCCGCCGACCTGCTGACCCGCATGGGCTGACCCGAGGCGTCACACCGAACCAGACACCACTGTTTGTCACTTCACAGGAAGCACCACCACTATGTTCATCTACCGTGCCCGAGTCTTCGACACACCCACCGACCCCTTCGCCGGAGGTGAGCTGCGTTCCGATGCGGACCTCGCGCTCGTCGTCGACGACGGCCTCATCATCGCCCGCACCGACTATCCGAGCGCGGTGGCTGCCCATCCCGACGCCGAGGTGGTCGACCTGCGCTCCGGAGTGCTCATCCCCGGCCTCGTCGACACCCACGTCCACTACCCGCAGATCCGCGCCATCGGCTACCTCGGCAAACCCCTGCTCGAATGGCTCGACCACTGCGCCCTGCCCGAGGAGGCCAAGCTCGGCGACGAGGCCTATGCGCAGACCCTGGCCGACGAATTCCTCACCGGACTGACGTCGGCAGGGACCACCTCGGCGATGGTCTTCGGTTCGCATTTCGCCACTGCCGTCGACGCGCTGTTCTCCCGAGCCGCCGAGGCGGGTCTGCGGATCACGTCGGGCCTGGTCACCAGTGACCGGATCCTCCCGGAAGAACTGCTGACGAGCGTGGAGCGGTCGGTGTCCGAGAGTCAGGGCCTCATCGACCGCTGGCACGGCAAAGGCCACCTCCGGTATGCGCTCACCCCGCGCTTCTCCTTCTCCGCCGGGCAGGAGCTGTTGGCCGCCGGTGGGCAGGTGGTGGCTGATAACCCGGGTATCTGGGTCACCTCTCACCTCAACGAGAACCATGACGAGATCGCCGGTGTGGCCGAGATGTTTCCCGAAGCACGCGACTATCTCGACACCTACGACCGGGCCGGTCTGCTGGGCCGGCGCACGATCATGGCCCACAATGTCCACCCCAGCGACCGTGAACTGGCACGAATGGCCGAGGTCGGGGCCGCCTCGGCGCACTGTCCGACCTCGAATTCGAACCTGGCGAGCGGATTCTTCCCGCTGCGTCGGCACATCGAAGCCGGGGTGCGCGTCGCGCTCGGCTCCGACGTGGGCGCGGGAACAGGGTTCTCCCTGCTCAAGGAGGGCGTCCAGGCCTACTTCATGCAGCAGCTCGACCCCTCGGGAGGCCTGCCGCTGAGCTCAGCTCACCTGCTGCACCTGGCCACAGCCGCCGGCGCCGAGGCGCTCGAACTCAGCGACGATGTGGGCGACCTGTCCGTGGGCAAACGCTTCGACGCCGCCTATATCTCACCCGCTGCGGGCCAGCCCCTGGCGGTGGGTCTCGAACACGCCAGCAGCGACGAGGACGCCCTGGCGAAGATCTTCGCCATGGGGACACCGGCCGACATCACCCGCGTGTGGGTCGATGGAGGCCTCGTCAAAGGCTAGACACACTGTGCCTCTGGGCATACTGGCGCCCTGAACTCTGCTGCGCCGACTTCCGCAGCAGGGCCGCCGCAGGCCGACCTTCTGAATCTCAGCAACCCTTCGGTCGCTGAGCAACCTCGCTACGGGGTGCTCAGCGACCGAAGGGTTGCTTTCGTCGTCGTGCGGTGCGGGCAGTGTGCGGAGAACTTTGCGGCGGGGGTTGACTCCGGCTCGCGAGCCTGCTTATGCTTGATTTCATCAAACGGAAATAAAATTCCACGATACGAAAACAATGGAAACCCGGACTCGCAGAGACGCGAAGGAGAATCCCATGACGACATTCGATTTCACCAATGCCGACAGCTACATCCTCAACTGCTCCACCCTGCTCACCGAGCTGCCCGTCATGGACCGGGCCCAGGCGGCCAAGGATGCCGGCTTCAGTCAGGTCGAATTCTGGTGGCCCTTCGACGGCAACCCGACCCCCACCTCGGCGGAGGTCGACGAATTCATCGCCTCGCTCGACAAGGCCGGCGTCGAGCTCAAGGGACTGAACTTCTGGGCCGGCAACATGGCCGGCGGAGACCGCGGCATGGTCTCGATCAAGGGCGCAGAGGCCGACTTCGCGGCCAACGTCGATATCGTCGTCGAGATCGGCCGCCGCACCGGCTGCCGCGCCTTCAACGCCCTCTACGGCCTGCGCACCGAGGGACAAACTCCCGAGGAGCAGGACGAGGTCGCGATCGAGAACCTCAAGCTCGCGTCGGACGCCGTCGGCGCCATCGACGGCACAGTCCTCGTCGAGCCCGTCTCCGGCGCCGAGGCCTACCCGCTCAAGACAGCGTACGACGCCGCGGGCGTGGTCGAGAAGGCTCGTGCCCAGGGCGTGACCAACATCGCCGTCCTCGCCGACTTCTTCCACATGTCGATCAACGGTGACGATGTCGCCGCGGTCATCGAGGCCGACGCGGCGAGGTTCGGACACATCCAGATCGCTGACGCCGCCGGCCGCGGAGCCCCCGGCACCGGAGAGCTGCCCCTGCAGGACTGGATCAACCGCTCCTACGAACTCGGCTACACCGGCCAGATCGCCCTCGAGTACAAGCAGGATCGCGCCACCGCATTCGAGTGGCTCGCGAACTGAAGCCCCAACACGTTCCAGGCGGCGCACGAGCGCAGAGCGCCCACGACCATACATCTGCAAAGGATATGAACATGAGCAGGACAATCGCATTCATCGGACTCGGAATCATGGGTCTGCCGATGGCCAAGAACCTCGTCACCGCCGGCTTCACCGTCCGCGGCTTCAACCGGACACCCGCGAAAGCTGCGGAACTCGAGAAGGCCGGCGGCCAGGCCGCAGGCACCATCGCCGAGGCGGTCGACGGTGCCGATGTCATCATCACCATGGTCCCGGACTCCCCGGACGTCGAAGACGTGCTGACCGGCGAGGAGGGCATCCTCGCGCACGCGAAATCCGGTGCCTACTGGATCGACAACTCGACGATCCGTCCCGACGTCGCAAAGAATCTCTCCGCCCAGGCCGCCCAGAAGGGACTCAAGCCCCTCGACGCACCCGTCTCCGGCGGCGAGGCCGGAGCGATCAACGGCGCGCTGTCGATCATGGTCGGAGGCGACAGGGGCGACTTCGATGCCGTGAGCGATGTCTTCGATGCGGTCGGCAAGACCATCGTCCTCGTCGGACCTGCGGGCTCGGGGCAGACCGTCAAGGCCGCGAATCAGCTCATCGTCGCCGGCAACATCGAACTCCTGGCCGAGGCCGTCGTCTTCCTCGAAGCCTACGGCGTCGAGACCGACTCGGCGCTGCAGGTCCTCGGCGGGGGACTGGCCGGTTCGAAGGTGCTCGACCAGAAGGGGCAGAAGATGCTCGACCGTTCCTTCGACCCCGGCTTCCGCTTGGAGCTGCACCACAAGGACATGGGCATCGTCACCGCCGCCGCCCGCGAGGCCGGTGTCTCGATCCCACTCGGATCGGCCGTCGCGCAGCTCGTCGCCTCGACCGTCCAACAGGGCAACGGAGGACTCGACCACTCGGGACTGTTCACCGTCGTCGAGCAGCTCTCGGGCAAGAACCAGAGCTGAAGCCAACCCACAAACAGGGCGGGGCCCTCGGCATTGCGACACCGAGGGCCCCGCCCCACCACGAACCGGGCCGGCGACAACGTCGTCGCCGGTCCACCCGCCTCGGTCCGCTCCCGGGCCACCGAACTCGGTCCGCTCCGATGCGGACTCGCTGACACGAAGGAAGAACAATGACACGTATGCGCGCAGTTGACGCGGTGGTGCTCATCCTCGAAAAGGAAGGCGCCACAGAAACATTCGGCTTGCCGGGGGCGGCCATCAACCCGCTGTACTCGGCGATGAGGGCCCACGGCGGAATCGGCCACACACTGGCCCGCCATGTCGAAGGGGCCTCGCACATGGCCGACGGGTACACGCGAGCGAAGGCCGGGAACATCGGCGTCTGCCTCGGCACGTCGGGGCCTGCCGGCACCGACATGATCACCGGGCTCTACGCCGCCGCCGCGGACTCGCAGCCCATCCTGTGCATCACCGGACAGGCTCCCGTCGCAGTCCTCGACAAGGAGGACTTCCAGGCCGTGGACATCGCCTCGATCGCGAAGCCGGTGACCAAGATGGCCAAGACCGTCCTCGAGGCCGGACAGGTTCCCGGCGTCTTCCAGTCGGCCTTCCAGCTGATGCGCTCGGCCCGGCCGGGTCCGGTCCTCATCGATCTGCCGATCGACGTCCAGCAGACCGAAATCGACTTCGACATCGACACTTACGAACCGTTGGTGCCATCGATTCCGGCGGCCACCTCGGCGCAGGCGGAGAAGGTCCTCGACCTCATCGCCGCCGCATCGCACCCGCTGATCATCGCCGGCGGCGGCATCCTCAATGCCGATGCGGCGGACCAGCTCGTCGAATTCGCCGAGACAACCTCGATCCCGGTCTCACCGACCCTGATGGGCTGGGGCGCGATTCCGGACAACCATCCGCTGCAGGCGGGCATGGTCGGCATCCAGACCCATGTGCGCTACGGCAATGCCTCGTTCCTCGAATCCGACCTGGTCATCGGAATCGGCAACCGCTGGGCCAACCGTCACACCGGTGACCTGGGCGTCTACCGCGAGGGACGGAAGTTCGTCCACATCGACATCGAACCGACGCAGATCGGACGTGTGTTCTCACCCGACTACGGCGTCGTCTCCGACGCCGGTGCCGCCCTCGACGCGCTGCTGGTCGCTGCTCGCAGTCGCGGCGGCGCGAGCCTGCCCGACTTCACCGGCTGGGCCGGCGAATGCACGCAGCGCAAGTCCACCGAGCACCGCAAGACCAACTACACGGACATGCCGATCAAGCCGCAGCGGGTCTACCAGGAGATGAACTCCACGTTCGGTGACGACGTGACCTATGTGTCGACGATCGGCCTGAGTCAGATCGCCGGTGCCCAGATGCTCCACGTCTACAAGCCCCGCCACTGGATCAACGCTGGTCAGGCGGGTCCCCTGGGCTGGACCGGACCGGCTGCGTTGGGCGTGGCGAAGGCCAAATCGGAGGAGACCGTGGTCGCCCTGTCCGGTGACTACGACTTCCAGTTCATGCTCGAGGAGCTGGCCGTCGGTGCCCAGCATCAGATCCCCTACCTGCACGTCGTCGTCAACAACTCCTACCTGGGTCTGATTCGGCAGTCGCAGCGAGGCTTCGACATGGACTACGAGGTGTCGCTGGCCTTCGACAACATCAACTCCTCAGGCGGAGCTGCGGGCTACGGCGTCGACCATGTGGCCGTTGCGCAGGGACTGGGATGCAAGGCGCTGCGCGTCGAAGATCCCGAACTCATCGGTGAGGGACTGCGGGTGGGCAAGGAGCTCATGGACGAGCATCAGGTCCCCGTTGTCGTCGAGATCATCCTCGAGCGCATCACGAACATCTCGATGGGTGCCTCGCTGGATGCGATCAACGAGTTCGACGTCCTCGCTCAGACCCCGGCCGACGCGCCCACCGCGCTGACCCCGATGAGCGAGCTCGCCGCAGCGAAGTAGACGTCCGGCCGACCGGGGCCGATGTCGGCCACGTCACAATTGGTATACCATGGCCCGAGGGTGTCGGACACACGAATCCGACCCCCTCGGGGGCTTCTATGACATGCTCGGCGAGACGCGTCGGAGCGAATGAGGAGGATGTATGAACGTCGATGGCGGCGGAGCACAGGCCACCGACCAGGGCCTCGACCTGGTCATCCGAGCCCAGCGGGCAGTTCTGCCCGATGGCGTGGGCGCGGCCGAGGTCGGTGTGCGCGACGGCACGATCGCCGAGATCGCCACCGCGGGGGCAACACTGAGCGGGACCACCTCGGCGAACGCGAAGGTCGTCGATGTCGACGAGAATCAGGTGCTGCTGCCCGGTCTCGTCGATTCGCATGTCCACGTCAACGATCCCGGCCGCAGCGAATGGGAGGGCTTCTCCAGCGCCACCCGAGCCGCAGCTGCCGGCGGCGTGACGACGATCGTCGACATGCCGCTGAACTCCCTGCCGCCCACGGTCAACGTCGAATCGTTGGACATCAAGCGCGAGGTCGCGGGATCCAAGGCATTCGTCGATGTCGGCTTCTGGGGCGGCGCGATCCCCGGCAACACCGCGGACCTCAAGCCCCTCTTCGACGCCGGAGTCTATGGTTTCAAGTGCTTCCTCGAGGACTCGGGTGTGGAGGAGTTCCCACCCTTGGAGCCCGAGGAGCTGCGCACCGATATGGCCGAGCTGGCGAAATACGACGGTCTGCTCATCGTCCACGCCGAGGATCATTCGGTGATGGCGCAGGCGCCGAAGAACTCGGGCCGCAAGTTCAGCGACTTCCTCGCCTCCCGCCCCCGTGAGGCGGAGAATGTTGCGATCGCCCGCGTCATCGACGCCGCCCGGGAGACCGGTGCCCGTGCGCACATTCTCCATCTGTCATCGGCCGATGCGCTCCCGCAGATCGCGGAGGCCAAGGCCGAGGGTGTGAAGCTCACGGTCGAGACCTGCCCGCACTACCTCGTGTTCACTGCCGAGGAGATTCCGGACGGGGCGACCACGCACAAGTGCTGCCCGCCGATCCGCGAAGAATCCAATCGGGAGGCACTGTGGCAGGGGCTCGTCGACGGCACGATCGACTGCGTCGTCTCCGATCACTCGCCCTCGACGGCCGAACTCAAGCTCATCGACACCGGTGATTTCGGCGCCGCGTGGGGTGGCATCTCCTCCCTGCAGCTGGGCCTCTCACTGATGTGGACCGAGGCCGCGAAGCGTGACATCGACCTCGCCGAGGTGGTGGCCTGGATGTCCTCGGCCCCCGCCGCAGTCGCCGGGGTGCAGGACAAGGGGGCGATCGCCCTCGGCAACGACGCGGATTTCGCAGTCTTCGCCCCAGATGAGGAGTGGACGGTCGCCGCCGCCGACCTGTATCACCGCAACCAGATCAGCGCCTACGACGCCCGTGCCGTCCGGGGCGCGGTCAAGGCGACGATCCTCCGCGGCGCCCCCGTGAACTTCGACGACCCCCAGGGCCGCCTGCTGCGCGCTCGCTGAGGCCGTGTCCGCTGAGGCCGTGTCCGCGGTAACTCTGCCGCGCATCTACTCTGGAGCAACCATTCGCTCGCTGAGCAACCTTTAGCCGGGTTGCTCAGCGCCCTCAAGGTTGCTCGCCTGATTCGCTCTTGACCATCGGGTAGCTGTACGACTGCCAGGTTGCTGTCGATCCTGCCTCTATGCACAGAGTTATCCACAGATTGTTGGAAACTGTTGCTGTTTGTTGGTCAATGGTGAAGTTTGGTAGCTATGTACACAAATTTCACCACTGCCCGTCTGCTGCGCATGGGGTTCTCTCGCACCGAGGTGAGACGTGCCCAGAGCTGCTGTCTGCGACGAGTCGCTCGAGGGCGATATGTCACCGAATTCGTCTGCACCGATCAAAGACACAGTCAGTTGTGGGAGTCGATCAAGAGAGGGTCCAGCGGCGAATTCGCTCGGTTCGGTGACACTCGGGATCGGGTCGAACGGCTCAAAGTACTGATCCGAGCGCGAGCTGAGCACCTTCAGGAGGCGCAGCTCAAACAGTCAGCGCCGCGCGGAGGAGAGGCATTCAGCCATCTTTCTGCTGCGCTCATCCACGAGTTGCCGGTGAGTGGATTCAACGTGCAGCGAGTTGAGGTCGTTCGACCGGCGGTCAGTCGCACCTATGCCAACCTGCGAGTGCGACGACGAAAAATTCCGCAGGAACAACTCGTTCGGATCGGCATCTATCCGGTGACATCGCTGGAAAGAACACTCATAGACGTCGCTCGCGATTGCTCACTCGAGTTGGCGGTGCCGATGCTCGATCACGCTCTGCGTGGCCGCTGGACAACCCTGGATTCCGTCAGATCTGTAGTTGAGGAATGCGCCGAGGCTGCCGGTGCACGAATGGTGGCCACGGCGCTTGCGATCGCTGATGAGCGCAGAGAATCCGTAGCCGAATCCATCTGCGCGGTGAGATTCTTCGAGCACGGGATCATCGGCTTCGAGCCACAGATCAATATCTTCGATGACGCCGGACACTGGTTGGGCAGGGTCGACTTCTGTTGTGAGAAGGCGAAGGTCATCGTCGAAGTCGACGGGATGGGCAAGTACAGCCGTGGGTCTGGGGATCCCGGTCGGGAGATCGAAAAGGAGAAACTTCGCGAATCGGCGCTGGCTGCTGCCGGTTACCGCGTGGTGCGCCTGACGTGGAGACAGCTATTCAGAGCCGAGCCCTTCGCGCACATCCGCAGCGTGACCGCAGAGAGGCTTGCCTCGAACTGAGCAACCCTGCAGTCAGTGAGCAACCGTCAGAAGGGTTGCCCACTGACCGCAGGGTTGCCGGAGTTGGTGTGACGCCTCAGGCGCCGAGCTTCTCGCGGAGGCGGGCGACGTGGCCCTCGGCATCGACGTTGTATTCGACGCTGGCCAGCGTGCCGTCTTCGGCAATGACGAAGGTCGAGCGCAGTGTGCCCTCGAAGGTGTTTCCGCTGATCGTCTTCTCGCCGAATGACCCGTAGGCCTGTGCCAGTTCCGCACCTGGATCGGAGAGCAGCGGGAAGGTCAGCTGCTGATCATCCGTGAACGCCTGCAGCGCCTCGGCATCGTCGGGGGAGACGCCGATGACCTGGAATCCGGCGCTGGCCAGGGACGAGAGGTTGTCGCGGAAGTCGCAGGCCTCGGTTGTGCAGCCGGGCGTCGCGGCCTTGGGGTAGAAGTAGAGGATGACCTTCTTTCCGGCGAAGTCCGACTTCGAGTAGGTCTTTCCGCTGGCATCGGACAGGGAGAAGTCCGGTGCGCTCTGTCCGACTTCGAGTTGTGTGCTCATGTTGATGCGTCCTTTCGTAGGTGACTGCTTGTGCTGGTGGTAGTCAGTTCTGTTGCGCGCCCGCGTCCGCGACGCCCGCG
>NZ_JAKDJU010000214.1 GCF_030453725.1 Brevibacterium picturae | reverse complement strand
GACTAGAGAGTCCACGTCGACCCTTTCCTGATTGACTGCATGAGCAATCTGCTAAGCGGGTGCCTCAGCACCCGACGGTGATGTGAATGGTGGTGGGAACGTCCCGATCGAGCGCCTCGGCGACGGCTGCCGGCAGCATCTCGTCGATGTCGGACTCCGCGATCGTGGCTCCGGCCCCGCCCATGGACCGGCCCAGAGCTGCGAAGTCGGGACGAGCGAGCTTGACCGCGAAGGGCTCCATGCTCCGATCGACCATCTGAGCCTCGATTTCGGCATATCCGCCGTTGTCGACGATGACGAAGGGAATCCCCAGTCCCAGTTCGCTGGCGGCCATCAGCTCCTGGATCGAGAACATGGCCGCCCCGTCCCCGAGGATGCAGGCGACCGGCCGAGTGGCATCGGCCAGTTTCGCCCCGATGGCTGCCGGGATTCCATAGCCCAAGGTGGCGAATCCGGGCATGTAGAGCAGCTGATCGGGTGTGCTGGCAGTCAGCGCATGCACCGATCCGTCGTAGGTGACCTGGGACGAATCCCCTGCAACCACCACGGATGGCCCGGCACCCTGTTCGACCAAGCGGGTGACACGAGCGCCGATGGAGTCGAAGTCGAAGTCCGCACCCCAGGAATCCCGTATCTCCGCGACCCTGTCGGCTCCGCTTCGAGTGCTGCTCGTCTCCGTCGCCGGGGTGGGCGTTCCTGTCGCGTCGACCGATCCCGCCGAGGCGGCCGTGGCCGCACCCTGGTCCAGCTCGGTCATCAGCGCGGTGAGGAATTCGCCCGTGTCGGCGCAGGCGAGGATGTCCCCGCCGAGGTTCTTGCCCAGCTGGTCCGGGTCGATGTCGCAGCGGATGACAATCTGCTCGGAATTCTCATCGCGTACACCTGGGGCAGTCTGGGCACCGATGAGGCCGCCCCACAGGTCGGAGTCGGCGAGTTCGGAGCCGAGCACGATGAGCACGTCGGCGGCAGCGGACTCGGCCTGGACGCGGGGAAAGCGAACGTTGGACCCCAGGGACAGATGGTGGCCCTCAGGCACGATGCCTTTGCCGTTGGCGGTCGTGGCCACCGGCGCATCGAGGACCTCGGCGAGGGCCAGGACCTCTGCATGTGCCTTTCGAGCCCCGCCACCTGCGACGATGAACGGACGAAAGGCACTGCGCACCGCCTCGGTGGCACGGGAGATGACATGCGAATCAAGCCCCGGACGGCGACCCGTGAACGGGGTCGGCACACTGCCGTTCCAGGCGCCTTCGAGCACGTCGAGTGGAACCTCGATGTGGACGGGACCCGGGCGGGACGAGGAGAACATGGCGAACGCCTCGGCGACGGCCTGGGCGGCGCCTTCGGCCGTGCGGGTGCGCTGGGAGGACACCAACAGGCGGTTCAGGGCACCGGAGGAGTCCTTGGTCTCGTGCAGCATTCCGACATCGGCACGCTCCAGTCCGGTGGGAACGCCGGGGGAGAGGATGAGCATCGGACGTGACTCCGCATACGCGGTCGCCGCGGCCGTGATGACATTCGTCAAGCCTGGGCCCGAGGTGGTGATGATGACGCCGGGCTTGCCCGAGACGAGGAAATACCCGTCGGCACCATAGCCTGCGCCCTGCTCGTGGCGAGGCGTGACCGCGCGGATGCCGAACTCGTTCAGATGCCGGTAGAACTCGAGGTTGTGGGTACCGGGGATCCCGAAGATGGTGTCGACGCCGTGTGCGGCCAGGGTCGCGATGACGGCCCGACCACCGTTGCGGAACTCAGCACCGGAACTGGCGTCGGCACCAGGACCGGAACTGGTGTCGTCTGTGATTTCTTCTGCCATGGTCAGGCTCCGAGTGCTTCGCCGCTGGGCCCCGAGGGGCCGGTGAGACCGTTGCGCTCGGCGGCCCACAGGGAGAGCATCTCGTAGCCGACGTGGGCGGCGGCGAGTCCCGTGATCTCCGCATGGTCGTAGGCAGGGGCGACCTCGACGATCTCAGCGCCGACGATGTTGAGTCCCTGCAGCCCGCGGATGGAGTTGAGGAGTTCGCGACTCGTCATGCCGCCGGCCTCGGGGGTGCCGGTGCCGGGTGCGGCCGCGGGATCGAGGACGTCGATGTCGACGGACAGATAGACCGGTGCATCGCCGAGGCGCCCCCGCATACGTGCCACAACCTCTTGGATGGAGGTGAACTGATAGTCGTCGCTGCGGATGATCTGGAAGCCGAGCACAGCATCGTCTTCGAGATCCTTCTGGCCGTAGAGCGGTCCGCGGATGCCCACATGCATGCACGATTCGAGGTCGAGCAGCCCTTCTTCGCTGGCGCGTCGGAACGGAGTGCCATGAGTGTACGGAGCCCCGAAGTAGGTGTCCCAGGTGTCGAGGTGGGCATCGAAGTGCAGGACCGCGATCTTGCCGTGCGTCTTGTGCAGGGAGCGCAGGTTCGGCAGAGCCAGAGTGTGGTCGCCGCCGAGGGTGAGCAGCTTCGCCCCATCGGCGCGCATCTCATCGGCGCTGCGTTCGACCTCTGTGATGGCCTCTTCGATGTCGAAGGGATTGACGCCCAGGTCACCGCAGTCGGCGACCTGCTGCCAGGTGAACGCGTGGACGTTCGTCGCCTGGTTGTAGGGGCGCAGCAGCTTCGAGGACTGGCGGATGTGGCCGGGTCCGAATCGGGCGCCCGGACGATAGCTGACTCCGGCGTCGAAGGGGACGCCGAGGATCTTGACATCGATCTTCTCACCGGGTCGCGCTGCTTCGACCTCATCGATGCGCGGCAGCAGACCGAATGTCGGTGGTCCCGCGAAACGCGGTGTCTGGCTGTAGTCGGCTGGTCCCAGGGGTTGAGACGACATTGGCTCTCCTTCGAAGCGATGCTTGATCGTAGTGGTGCGTGTTGTCATCAGCCTAGGACGTGGCTCACACGACACAGATATCCATAGTGGAGTAATTGGTGAGGTGAGTGTCCATTGCGGATAGTGTGGTTCTCATGGTCACTTTGGGTCAGCTGTGGGCGCATCCGGAACTCGCTCTCGAGGTCGTCGTCGATTCGCCGAGCGCCAGGCAGGAGGATGTCGCGATCGTCCACTCCTCGGAGCTGCCCGAGGTCGACGAATGGTTGGCCGGAGGAGAGGTCCTGCTCACGATCGGCGTCGGTCAGGACCTCAGCGGTGAGGGCGTGGCCGACTATGTGGGCCGGCTCAAGCGTGTGGGAGTCCATGCGCTTGGCATCGGCCTCGGTTCGGCCCTGCCGTGGCAGGCGATCCCCGCTGCGCTGCTCGAACAGGCCCAGGCTCAGGGACTGGCACTGTTCGGGGTCCCCGAGCCGGTCCCGTTCGTGGCGGTCGTCGATGCCTTCACACGCATGCGTGAGGAGGAGACGACCCGAGAGCTCACCCGCGCCAGCAGTGCGGGACGGCGATTCGCGACCGACCTCGCACACCAGGGGCCCGCCGCGCTGGTCGCCGATCTCGCCGGCACCCTGGGCACGGACGTGCGATTCGTCTCACCCACAGGCAGAGGCCTGACCGGCGATGATGCGAAGAATCTGGTCCGGCACGAGCTGATCGCCGAGGCTCTCAAACCGTCCATGGCACCGCGTCTGCTGCGCACCGAGTCGGGCATCGTGGAGGCCGTTCCGGTGGGAGATGAGCAGGTCCGCGGATGGATCCTCACCCCCGCCGAGGTGGCTGGAAATTCCCGCACCCGTGCCCTCCTGCTCTCCACCGCAGCGGCTCTGCTGAGTCTGAGCGTCACCGAGGAGTCGCCTCGGCGATCGGTTTCTCGGCTTTTCGTCACTTCCTTGGGTGCCGATGAAGCCCGTGCCGAATGGAGGCAGCAGACCGGGCTGGCTCCTGTTTCGCGAGTGAAGTTCACGGTTTTCGGCAACGTGCGCGGTGAGGTTCCCGAAGTGCTGTTGAGCGACCTGGGGACCGGGACCCTCCTGGTCCGTGCGGGGTCGATGATCGGTGTCATCGAACCCGGGACCCGGAATGCCGACCTGAGTCATCCCGGTGTTGCCGAATCGGCAACGGATCAGGCGAGTGTGGTCGACAGGGTCGCGGAGGTCGCCGGACTCGAACGGCTGTTTGCGAAGATGATCCCACTGACCCAGGTCCATCACACCTGGGCGGTGTGGCGAACGCAGCACGAAGGTGCGACCTCGGATGTGCGGGCGCTGCTGTCGTCGATCGATGAATCGGCGGCGCAGAGATTCGTCGATCGAGTCCTGGGTGCGCTCCTCGTCTCGCGGGACGGGCAGGATCTGCTGCTGACCCTGCGATCATTCATCGCCGCTGGGGGAGTGAAGGACGCGATCGCGGCCGAACTCGGCATCCACCGGCACACGGTGCGCGCGCGAATGGCGAAGATCGAGACGCTGTTGGGCCGGGACCTCACGCGGGCGGAATCGGTTCAAGCCGTGGCGCTGGCTCTTGAGCTCGCGGAACTGTGAGCCGCGCGGCCTGCTCAGCCGATTCGGCCAACCTAGCCAGAGCAGGCGATTTGGCCGGTGCAGTCAGCTCAACCGGTGCAGTCAGCTCAA
>NZ_JAKDJU010000213.1 GCF_030453725.1 Brevibacterium picturae | reverse complement strand
CAGGCGCCGAGGTGGTCGGGCTCAGGCGCCGAAGGACAGGAAGGTCTCGCGCATCCGCGTCGGGTCGGCCTGACGTCCGCTGAAGAGCTCGAAGGCGTCGATCGCCTGATTGACGGCCATCCCCGAACCGTCGAGGGTCCGGCACCCCTTGGCCTTCGCCTCTGCCAGCAGTTGGGTCTCGAGCGGGAAGTACACGACATCGGCGACCCAGGTCTGCGAATCCAGCAGGCTCGTGTCGAAGGGCGTCCCCGGAAAGGCAGCCATGCCGACCGGGGTGGCGTTGACGATCCCGTCCGCCGAGGTGATGGCCGGCTCCAGGTCCGATGTGGAGATCGCGCGGACGTGGTCCCCGATCTCGGCGGCGAGATCCCATGCTCTCTCTGCGCTGATATCGGCGATGGTGAGTTCTCCGACACCCAGCTCCGACAGGGCGAAGGCGACTGCGCGTCCCGCTCCGCCGGCACCGATCTGCACGACCCGGTTCCTGGCCGCACCGCCGAGTCCGGCTTCGAAGCCGCGAGCGAAGCCGGTGGCATCGGTGTTGTGACCCGTCGTCCGGCCCGATTCGTCGATGACGACGGTGTTGACCGAACCGATCCGCAGTGCCACGGGATCGACCTCGTCGAGAAGCTCGATGACCTGCTGCTTGAACGGATGGGTGATGTTGAGTCCGTCGAACCCGAGGCGCACTGCCGATGTCAGCAGCTCATTCAATGGCACGGACGCCAGGCTCTCCTCGCCGATGTCGATCGTGCGATAGATCGTCGTGAGGTCGTGTGCGCCGCCTTCGTCCTCGTGCATACGCGGGGTGCGGGAGGCGGAGATGCCTTCGCCGATGAGGCCCAGGAGCAGTGATCGGGTCATAGTCTCACTTTCAGGTGGTGCGTGTTCATGCGGTGCGTGTGGTGGTCGTGTCTGAGACGGAGGCCGCTGTTCAGTTGGCCGCGGTCGTCGGTGCGCGCAGCTTCTCCGCCAGGATCTCCACCGCATGCACATACCCCTTGGCTCCTGCGCCGGCGATGACCGCGGCCGCCACGGGTGAGAGGTAGGAGTGGTGGCGGAACGATTCGCGCGCGTGCGGGTTGCTCAGGTGCACTTCGATGATCGGATGATCATAGGACTTGAGCGCATCGTGGAGCGCCAGTGACGTGTGCGTGTAGGCGCCGGCGTTGATGATGGCTCCCACGGTCGTCTCCCGCGCTTCGTGCACGGCATCGATGAGATCGCCCTCATGGTTGCTCTGCACACAACGGACGCTCAGGCCCGCCTCGGCGGCACTGGTGGCACACATGTCTTCGATGTCGGCCAGGGTGATGTGACCGTAGATGTCGGGTTCGCGGACGCCGAGGAGGTTGAGATTGGGGCCGTTGAGGACGAGGACTGTGGACATGGTCACCTGGGCAATCTGGCGGCGATCGCGGTCGCCGTCTCTTTCAGTTGGGGGACGAATTCGATGAGTTCGTCGAGGGTGCGGCGGAAGACCGGTGCGGCCAGAGCGAGAGCAGCCAGCAGTCGTCCGTCGAGGTCGAAGACGGGGACGGCCAAGGCGTTCATGCCGACGTCGTTCTCTTCGGACTGTCCTGCCCAGCCGGTTTCGCGGATCTGTTCGAGCCTGGTTCGCAGCTGCCCGGGATCGGTGATGGAGTGCGGTGTCCGCGGCTCCAGCTCGAGTTCAGCAATGGTGCGGTCCCTGTTCGGATCATGCGCCAGGAGGGCCTGACCCAAGGACGAGGTGTGCAGCGGGGATTCGTCTCCGGGGTCGGTCGTAGTCCGAAACTGCGGCCCGTCGACCGTGAGCACCGTGAGCGCCGCGTTGCCCCGACGGACGGAGAGGATGCTCGACTCCCCCGTGGTCGCCGTCAGCGCCTGCAGGAGGTCCTTGGACGATCCGGCGAAGCCGCGGCGGTGAGCGACCTTCTGCCCGAGGCGGAAGACCTCCAAGCCCAGGGTGTAGGCCTTGGTCGAAGGCTCGTAGTCCGCGTATCCGGACTCGACCAGGCCGCCGAGCAGCCTGTAGGCGGTGCTGAAAGGGTGGCCGGTGAGCTCCGCGGCTCTGGCTGCGCTGATGCCCTCGGCATGGTCACCCAGTAGTTCGAGCATGTCGAAGGCCTTGGTCACCGAGTTGGACCCTTTGGCCGGCATTGTCGCCTCCTTGGCATTGTCGCTGCCGCTTCGCTGGTGTGGCCTCGTCGAAGCGAACCGAATCTGGCTCGTGAAAGTGAACTGAACGTTGACAGACTATGTCACCTCGATCACACTGTAAACCACACTGTAACAACGACTTTCATATTATGGCAATTCAGAGATGCGAGGAAGCATGATCAACGCGACCGAAGACGCTCGTCCCGCCAAGACCCCGCTGCGGGCGGCGCTGTCGAGCTGGACGGGTTCGGCTCTCGAGTACTACGACTTCGCGGTCTACGGAACCGCCGCAGCCCTGGTGCTCAATGTCCTGTTCTTCCCGGACACGACCTCGCCGGGCATGGCCATCCTCTTGGCCATGGGCACCGTCGGCGTCGCCTACGTGGTTCGCCCGTTGGGCGCCCTCATCATGGAGCCTCTTGGTGACCGGTTCGGACGGAAGTTCGTCCTCATGCTCACCCTGTTCCTCATGGGGTTCTCGACCTTCGTCGTCGGCTGTCTGCCCACCTTCGACCAGGTCGGATACCTCGCACCTGCCCTCCTCGTGCTGTGCCGACTGATCCAGGGGCTGTCCGCCGCCGGCGAGCAGGCGAGCGCGATCAGCGTCTCACTCGAGCACTCCGCAGAGACCAAACGCGCCTGGACGACGAGCTGGACTCTGCACGGCACGCAGGCCGGCACCCTCCTGGCCACCGCAGTCTTCATCCCCTTCACCGCCTTCCTCCCCGAAGAGGCTCTCTTCAGCTGGGGCTGGAGGGTGCCGTTCTGGCTCTCGGCGCTCGTGGTGCTCACGGCCTGGCTGATTCGCCGCGGCCTGGACGAGCCGCCGGCCTTCAAGGAGGCCCGCAATGCGCATCCCCCGCTGATGGCGGTCTTCCGCTGGCACAAGGCAACGGTCCTGCGGGTGGCGGCCTGCGCCATGGTCAATACCGTGAACATGGTCTTCACCGTCTGGTCGCTGTCGTTCGCCACCTCGATCGTCGGCCTCGAGCGATCAACGATGCTGCTGGTCTCCGTCATCGCCAATGCCATCGCCCTGCTCGCAATTCCCGCAGCCGCGATCCTCTCGGACCTCCTCGGCCGCAAACCCGTCTTCATCGCCGGTGCCCTGGGTGCCGGACTGATGATGTTCCCCTGCTTGGCTGCTGTCTCGAGCGGAAACTGGACCCTGATCTTCATCTGCGGCGCGATCATGTCCGGCTGCGCCTATTCGATGGCCAACTCGATCTGGCCCTCGTTCTACGCGGAGATGTTCCCGACCTCCGTTCGCGTCACCGGATTGGCCCTGGGCACGCAGATCGGCTTCGCCGTCTCCGGCGGGCTCGCGCCGGTCTTGGCCTCTGCCGTTGCCGGAGCTTCGGGTGAGAATTGGGTATCGGTCGCCGGCTTCACCGCCGGGGTCTGCGTCTTCACGGCGCTGGCGGCGATGACGGCGAAGGAGACCAAGGGGCTGAGCCTCGAAGAGATCGACACTGTCCACGAGGCACGGTCACACTGAGAAGCGTGCCGGTGACGAAGAACTGCCCATGACGAGAAGTAAGGAAGGACGTCGATGCGCACGTCGATAGCAACAGTGTGTCTGTCAGGAACGTTGGAGGAGAAGCTCCGAGCTGCAGCGAGAGCCGGCTTCGACGGGGTCGAGATCTTCGAACAGGATCTCGTCGTCTCCCCCGACTCTCCTGAGGCCATCGCTCAATTGGCGTGCGACCTGGGCATCAGCCTCGATCTGTACCAGCCCTTCAGAGACCTGGAAGGCGTCGACGAGGCACAGTTTCAGAAGAACCTGAAGCGCGCGGAAACGAAGTTCCGGCTCATGGCCCGGCTCGGGATCGACACCATACTGCTGTGCTCGAATGTGGGCACGGCAACCATCGCCGATGACGGCGTGGTCGTCGAGCAGCTGCGCCGCCTCGGCGATCTTGCTGACCGGTATCAGGTCAACGTCGCCTATGAGGCGCTGGCCTGGGGACGGTTCGTCTCCGAATACGACCATGCCTGGGACCTGGTCAAGGCCGCCGACCATCCCCGGATCGGCACCTGCTTCGACAGTTTCCACATCCTCTCGCGCAATACCGACCTCGGTCGCATCGCGGATATCCCGGGCGAGAAGATCTTCTTCCTCCAGTTGGCCGACGCACCCGCGCTGACCATGGATGTCCTCAGCTGGTCCCGCCACCATCGGGTCTTCCCCGGCGAGGGAGCCTGGGACCTCAGCGACTTCCTGACCAGGATCGCCGCCACGGGCTATGCGGGACCGGTCTCACTCGAAGTCTTCAACGACTCCTTCCGACAGGGCGACACCAACCGGACAGCAGTCGACGGTCTGCGCTCATTGCGCTGGCTGGAGGCGAGCATCGCCGACGCGTCCGCGGCCCCGGC
>NZ_JAKDJU010000212.1 GCF_030453725.1 Brevibacterium picturae | reverse complement strand
CCGCCATCAGACGGGAACGGATGCGTGCGAACCTCTCCCTCTCCGAAGTCGCTCGTCGGGCGGGGATCGGAAAGTCGACCATGTCCGGACTGGAGGCCGGCACCGGCAATCCCAGCGTCGAGACGATGTGGGCTCTGGCGGCGGCGCTCGACATTCCGCTGGCCAGGCTGCTCGATCCCCCACAGCACGAGGTCGCACTCCTGCATGCGAAGGATCTGCCCAGCCTGCCCTCGAACACGTCGAATTATGCGGCGACTCTGCTCTCAGCGTCTCCGGCGAATGCCCGGCGTGATGTCTACTTCATCCAGGCCGAACCCGGTCAGCCGCGGGACTCGCAGCCGCACCCGGTCGGCACCGTCGAGCATGTGATTCTGGGGCAGGGTGCGGCCCGCATCGAGGTGCTCGGGGACTCCTACGAGCTCCACGTCGGCGACTACCTCACCTATCCCGGCGACCAGCCGCACAAGTTCACGGCGCTCGAGCCCGAGACCACCGTCGTGTTCATCGTCGAGAGCCGCTGAGGACTGCTTCTCGAGGCCTGTCGAGGCCCACTCATCTCGGTCATGTCAGGGTCACTCCGCGGGCGGGTCGTCCGTGTCCCGCGTGTCTTCGCTCAACGAGGGAAGTCGGTTCTGGGCGGCCTCGTTCGTCAGTCCGCAGGCTTCGAGGAGGTCCACGGCGACCGGGCGCAGCAGCAGCACGAGAGACTCATCGTGGATGTCCCAGCTTGCCTCGGCGCGCGGATCCAGACTGGAGGCGGCTTCGGCCAGTGCCGCCTCTGCCAGGGCCCGATCGGTCCCCCGGCGCAGAGCGACCTCGAGCTTCTTCGACCCTTCGGACAGTGAATCGACGTAGCCGGCGATGATCGGCTTCTCCGCGCCGAACTCGGTGATGCCCACGACCCTGCGGGCGATGACTCGCATGGTTCGCATGGCACGGTCGGCATGGGTGTGAGCACGGGACAGCCTGGTCACCTCGGCGGCATGACGCCTGCCTCGGGCATTGATCTTCGCCGCTTCCTTCGAGATCTTGAGCGAGGAGCCCCAGGAGTCGATGATGTCCTGGGTTTCGCGCGCCCGAGTCAGCGCCCGCTGGGCGAGCGCGACGTCGGAATCCCGCAGCGCCCGAGACATCATCTGGAGGACTGCGCTGATCTCGTCGAGCATGCTCGCAGCCAGACCTCGCGGAACCTTGCGGGCGTCGCGCGGGAGGATGAGCGCGAGGAGGATCGCGCAGACGGAACCGGTGAGGGCATCGAGGGTGCGGGGAAACGCCAGAGTCGTGGCTGTGGCCGGAACCACGACGACGTAGACGGATTGGACGGCGATCTGAGTGATGAAGATGCCGCCGGAGTTCAGCATCGTGCCGATGAAGAGACCGATGGCAAGGGTCACCGTGAGCTGCCAGATGCCTGTGCCGTAGACGTTGACGAGGAGCTCGCCCACGAGCACGCCGAAGGTCGCGCCGAAGCCGATCTCCGTGGCTCGCCGCAGACGTCGGTCCGCGACCGGGCCGATGCCCACGGCCGAGGCCACCGCGGCGAGGAAAGGATAGGGATGACCCAGCACGTAGACGCAGAAGGCATAGGCCGCAGTGGCCGCGATCGGGATCTGGATCAGCTGCCCCGCGTTGGCCTGCACGCGCTTGATGCCCATCCGAGATCGATGCACCACAGTGTTGAAAGCGCGCTGGGGCAACTGGCTGACCTCGGATTTTGCCATCAGTCCTCCTAGTGCTCGCCTCCGCTGTACCCAGCGTACCGGAATTGTGACATGCTAAAGTCTGTGCGCCGAGGAGGCTATGAATGACAACCAACCTGACCAGAGATGAAGCGCAGAGCCGCACACAAGTTCTCGATGTCGCGACTTATACCGTCGACATCGACGTCAGCAATGCCGAGACCGGTGCTCCGACGTATCTGTCTCGTACCGCCGTCGAGTTCAGTGCCCGAGCCGACTGCCGAACATTCATCGACCTGATCGCGGACTCGGTCTCATTCGCCGAGATCAATGGGGAGATCCTCGACCCCGCCGAGGCTTTCGACGGCGCGCGCGTGAGCTTCCCCGTCCGCAGGGGAGAGAACTCCCTGACGATCGAGGCACAGGCCTGCTATTCCACCTCGGGAGAGGGGCTGCACCGCTTCACCGATCCTGCCGACGGCAAGGTCTATCTCTACACTCAGTACGAGCCGACCGATGCCCGCCGCGTGTTCGCCAACTTCGATCAGCCTGACCTCAAGGCGGAATTCGTCTTCAACGTCACGGCCCCCGAGCATTTCCAGGTTCTGTCGAACCGTCCCGAGACGAGTCAGGGCCCGAGCCAAGAGGCCAGCCAGGAGGCGATCGGCACGGACTCCCCCGCCCTCACTCATCATTTCGCTCCGACTCTGCGGCAGTCGAGCTACATCACGTGCATCACTGCAGGCCCCTACGAGGGCGCGAAAGACGAATGGACGGACCCCACGACGGGCAAAGTCGTCGCGTTGGGTGCATGGACGCGCGCCAGCCTCGTCGATCACCTCGACGCCTCCGATATCTTCTCGATCACGAAGGCGGGGCTGGATTTCTTCAGTACTGAGTTCGACTACCCGTACCCGTGGGGCAAATACGATCAGATCTTCGTTCCGGAGTACAACCTCGGCGCCATGGAGAATCCAGGGCTCGTCACGTTCACGGACAGTCTGATCTTCCGGGACAAGGTCACGGACGCGAATTACGAGTCGCGGGCCAATGTCATCCTCCACGAAATGGCCCACATGTGGTTCGGCGACCTGGTGACCATGAAGTGGTGGGATGATCTGTGGCTCAAGGAGTCCTTCGCCGACTACATGGGCGGGCTGGCGCTGGCCGAGGCGACCCGGTTCACAGACGGCTGGGTGACCTTCGCGCTACGCCGCAAAGCATGGGCGTACACGCAGGATCTGTATCCGACCACGCACCCGATCGTCGCCGACATCCCGGACGTCGAGGCAGCGAAGCTCAACTTCGACGGCATCACCTACGCCAAGGGCGCGTCCGTGCTCAAGCAGTTGGTCGCCTTCGTCGGCCGGGAGGCCTTCTTCGCCGGTTCGCGCCTGTACTTCAAACGCTTCGACTACCGCAATACCGAGCTCGCGGACTTCCTCGAATGCCTCGCCGAGGCGGCTCCTGACCGGGACATCGCCACCTGGGCCGGTGCATGGTTGGGCACCTCCGGAGTCTCCGAACTGTCACTGGAACTGACGACGACCGGTGATCCCGGTGCCGCGTCGTCGACACGACGCTCTGGTCCTGCGAGCATCACCGGCGCAAAGATCACTCAGTCCGATTCGGCGCGCGGCGCGCAGCTGCTGCGTCCGCACACGCTCGAGATCGCGACGCTGGGACGGTCGGGACGCAAGCTCGTCCCGGTCGATACCCTGACCTTCGAGTTCTCCACCGAATCCGCCGAGGTGGAGCAGCTCACCGGGCGCGCCCTCGGCGACATCACGCTGCTGAACTACTCCGATCACGACTATGCGCGCGTGCGGTTGGACCCGGCATCGACGGACGCCGCGATCAGATCGGTGTCCCGGATCGCCGATCCGCTCTCGCGAGCCCTGGTCTGGTCGGCCCTGGACAATGCTGTGCGCGATGGCCTGCTTCCCGTACAGGCGTATCTGAGAGCCTATGCCCGCAGCCTCGGCAAAGAGAGCCATGCCGGCATCATGGCCGGGCTGAGTCAGACGGCTCTGACCTGCCTGGACCAGTGGGTCTCGCAGAGGAACTTCGAGACCGCGATCTCCGGACTGCTGGGCGCTGCCCTCGACGCCCTGGCGACTGCCAGATCCGGTTCGGATGCTCAACTGCATCTGGCGACTCTGGTTCTTGCTCTCACATCTCGCACCGCACGCTGCTTCGAGGGAAGTGCCGCGATCACTATGGGACGCAGCTTCGCTTCGCAGGTCCTCTCTGTTCCCGTCGGGGAGGAGATCGACCGGCTCACCCCGAGTGCACCGTCTGAGCAGCGAACCGATCCATCAGGTGGGAGGACCGGTGGGACTGACGGGGCTGACGCTCCGGACCACGCCGCGTCACTGCCGTTCAAGGGTCTGATCAGCGATCATGCGCTGCGGTGGAATGCACTGACCGCGCTCGTGTGCTTGGGCTGGGCCGACCAGACCGATATCGCTCGCGAGAACCAGGCTGATCCCAGCTCATCGGGCCGCCTCCACGCAGAGACGGCGAGTGCGGCTATGCCTCTGCCGATCGTGAAGATCCGTGCCTGGGAGGTCATCAACGAAGCGGATGCGCTGAGCAACGATGTACTCTCAGCCATCATCTCCGGTTTCGTGGCCCCGACGTCGATGCCGCTCATCGAGAACTATGTCGATGAGTACTTCTCGCGACTGGCGAGCTTCTGGATCGACAATTCGATCGAGATCGCCAGGCGCCTGGTGCTCGGACTCTACCCTCGCTGGTCCGTTGACGAAGAGGCAGTGGTCGAGAAGACCGATGCCTGGTTGGCCGCACACAACGATGCCCCTGCGGCATTGCGTCGCCTGCTCATCGAACGACGCGATGACCTGGCTCGAGCGATCTACCTCAAATCGACCCAGAGCTCACGTCACTGACTGCTTCGCTCACGCCGCTGACCGCTTC
>NZ_JAKDJU010000046.1 GCF_030453725.1 Brevibacterium picturae | reverse complement strand
AGCCACCGACACGATCTCAGTCGATCTGCAGCGCGAAGCACGCCACTGCAGAAGCTGCTGCGACGTTGAGTGAGTCGACTCCCCCACTCATCGGGATCATGACCGTCGAATCACAGGCGGCGATCGTCGACCGTCGCAGCCCGTCGCCCTCGGTGCCGAAGACGATGGCGGTACGCTCGGGCGCATCTGCGGCGAACTCGCGGATGGCCACCGAATCCTCGTCGAGGGCGAGTGCGGCGATATGGAAGCCGAGTTCACGGAGGGAGTCGACTCCGGCTGGCCAGGATTCGATCCGCGTCCACGGCACTTGGAACACAGTGCCCATGGAGACTCGGATGGAACGCCGGTAGAGAGGATCGGCACAGCGGGGTGTAGCGAGGACCGCGTCCACGCCGAACGCGGCGGCCGAGCGGAAGATCGCTCCCACGTTCGTATGATCGACGACGTCTTCGATGACGATGATGCGTCGGGCATCGGAAACGAGCTGGGCGACATCGAGTGCTTGTGGCCGGTGCATGGCGGCCAGGGCACCTCGGTGGAGGTGGAAGCCTGTCAGCGATTCGACTGCCGCGTCGGTGCCGATGTGGATCGGGGCATCATTGGCGGCGATGATGTCGGCTAGGTCGAACAGCCATTTCGGGCTGGTGAGATACGAACGGGGAACCATGCCTGCGGCGTGAGCACGGCGAATGATCTTCGAGGACTCCGCAATGAACAGCCCCTCGGCGGGTTCACGGATACTGCGCAGCGCCACATCGGTCAGCTGAGTGTAGTCGTGCAGGTCTTTCGCCGATGAGGCCAGTGTCTCCTCGTCGAAGAACCGCAGGCGGGCGGCGGCGATGCCGAGTTCGGCGGCACGGTCGATCACCTGTTGCCTGGTCAGTGGTGCCTTGGCCGGGGTGTTCATGCGCCCACAGCGTTCGAGAATTGAGTCCTCATGCGATCACAACGTGAGGATGCGCCAGATGGCGACGAGTCCGAGGATGACGATGATCGTGCGCAGCAGGACCGGTGAGAATTTCCGCCCGATGCGTGCACCGAAATAGCCGCCGATGAGGGAGCCGATCGCGATGCAGATGACGGCGATCCAGTTCAGCCGGTCGTGACCGACGATGATGTAGGTGCTGGCCGACACCGTGTTGACGACGAGGACCAGAACGTTCTTCAGTCCGTTGAGTCGCTGAAGGTCATCAGGCAGGAGCAGCCCGAGCAGCGCGATGAGAATGATGCCTTGGGCGGCGGCGAAGTAGCCGCCGTAGATTGCGGTGAGGAAGACAACGACCAGGACAAGGACATAGCGCCCCGTCGAAAGCGTGTCTCCGACCGAGGCCGCCACATGTTCCTCCCCTGCCCGCTCGGCTCGGCGCACCGAACGGCTCTTGAGGTAGCGCGACAGCGCGGGCTGGCCGACGACCATGATGAGGGCGACGACGAGGAGCACCGGAACGATCGTTTCGAAGGCATCCGCCGGCAGGTGCAGCAGCAGATAGGCACCGGTCAGCGACCCCAGGATGGAGGCCGGCACGAACCCGAGGATGCGCCGCCATTGGCCGCGCAGCTCGTTGCGGTAGCCGAAGGATGAGGCGATGTTGCCCGGAATCAGCCCGACCGCGTTGCTCATCGTTGACACGACCGGTGGCACGCCGAAGGCCACGAGCGCCGGGAATGTGATGAGGGTGCCGGAACCGACGACGGCGTTGATTCCACCGGCGGCGATTCCTGCGAGGACGATCAGCCCGATCTGCCACAGTTCCATCCCGAGAACTGGGTCCATGCTCAGTACTGGGAACGGGCGTGGAACCGCTGCCCGTCGCGGGTGAGCTTGACGTCGATGCCGAAGGTAGCCGAGAGGTTGTCGGCCGTCAGAGTCTCATCGATGGGGCCAGAGGCAAGGTCGGTGCCCTCGGCCAGCAGCAGCACGTGTGTGATGCCCACGGGGATCTCCTCGACATGGTGGGTGACCATGATCGTCGCCGGAGCCCACTTCGAGGACAGGATCTCCGTCAACGCGGCCAGCAGCTCCTCACGGCCGCCGAGGTCGAGCCCGGAGGCGGGCTCGTCGAGCAGCAGCAGTTCCGGGTCGGTCATCAGCGAGCGAGCGATCTGCACACGCTTGCGTTCGCCCTCCGACAGTGTCCCGAAGGTGCGATCGGCCAGATGTGAGATGTCGAACGCGGCGAGGAGGTCCTTGGCCCGTTCGATGTCGGTGGTTTCGTATTCCTCGACCCAGCGACCGGTGACGCCGTAGGCGGCGGTGAGCACGGTGTCGAGCACGGCTTCGGACAGAGGGATGCGGTTGGCCAGGGCCGTCGAGGAGTAGCCGATGCGCGGGCGCAGCTCGAAGACGTCGACACGCCCGAGTCGCTCTTCCAGGATCCCGACCGAGCCGGTTGTCGGGTGCATTCGTCCCGCGGCCAGTTCCAGCAGAGTCGTCTTCCCGGCACCGTTGGGTCCGAGAACGGCCCAATGCTCGCCTTCGGAGACGGTCAGGGAGAAATCTTGGAGGAGGAAATTCGTTCCTCGGCGCACGGAAACAGAATCCAAAGTCAGGACATCACTCATATCTGCCAACTCTATCGCAGGCTCGGCGTCTATTCTGGTTCGACATGGACTTGACTACCGACTCACTGCTGCTGGCCCTGGCGATGAACCACCGACTGCACTCCAGCCTCGCCCCTGACGAGGTCAGTGCCGCCTTTCTCGATGACGATCGTGATGTCCCTCTCATCGTTGCCGACCACGTCTTCGGCACCTCACCGCCGACGGGCCTGCTGCTCTTCATCGCCGAGGCTGCGGCCGCCGGGGTCACACATGCGCGGCTTGCCCTGCACCATCCATCGCTGCCTCATACGACCCCGCCCGTGGACAAGGGCGACCGGCTCAAGGTCGGTCGACACACGGCTCCGATCGTCCTCCACTCGGGCTCTCACCAGGTGGCTGTGGTCCTCCTGGGCGCCGAGGCCAACGTCGAGGTCATCGCCTGCCGTGACACGGTCTTTCGCCCGGTCACCGTGGGCACGCCCGCCGAGGCGCTGCGCCGACTGCGCCTACTCGTCATAGAGGGGCTGGGCCTCATCGAATCGATCGAGGTGCCGAGTGCCTGGCGGGAGGGGCCTTGGCGGGACTGGCAGGAGGAGCTGAGCATGAGCCACCCGATCTCGAGGCTCATCCCCTCGGTCGCCGACGCTCGAGCCATCTATGCCGCCCTCGACATCCATGAGCGGATGCGCACAGTGCTGGCTCCGGCCACGGTCGCACCTCCTGCCTTCGGTGATCTGCTCTCGCGTCTGCACCCCGCGGCCGCCGACTACATCATGGCTGTCGCTACGATGAAGGGGTGAATGACTCAGACTCCGCAACCCCGATGCCAGGCAACACAATCCAGCTGCTGGTCATGGACGTCGATTCGACGTTCATCAATGAGGAGGTCATCGACCTCATCGCCGTCCACGCCGAGGTGGGAGCCCAAGTTGCCGACATCACGGAACGGGCCATGGCCGGACAGTTGGACTTCGCCGCATCGCTGGCCGAGCGAGTGGCCCTGCTCAAGGGTCTGCCTGTGTCCGTTCTCGACGAGGTGCGCGAGCAGATCACGTTGACCGAAGGTGCGCGCGAACTGGTCGCGGCAGTCCAGTCCGGCGGCGGCGTCGTGGCTCTGGTCTCCGGTGGATTCACCCCGATCATCGCCCCCGTAGCGGCGACAATGGGCATCACCGAGGTCCACGCCAATGGTCTCGGGACCGACGAGGGACTGCTGTCGGGAGTCACGAGCGGCCGGGTCATCGATCCCAGCGCGAAGGCGGAGACCTTCGGGCAGCTGTCACAGAAATACGAATGCGATCCGGCCCGGACCGTGGCCATCGGCGATGGGGCCAACGACATCGGCATGATCAGGGCGGCGGGTTTGGGTGTCGCCTTCTGCGCGAAGCCCGCCCTCGTCACCGCCGCCGACGCCTCGGTGACGAACCGCGATCTGCGTGAGGTGCTGAGCCTCATCGAAACCCGATCCGGCGTGTGACTCACGACCCCTTCGGGCACAAGAAAAGGCGCCGGCGTCTGACATGCATTCAGAAGCCAGCGCCTTCGCAGACCGCGGCGATCAGGCGCCGAGGAACACCCGCAGCTCCGGTGCGGGATAGTCCCCGTCCTCGACATCCCAGCTGTCGAGGACGAAGACCGCGAGCGAGGACGGGCGGAATGCTTCCGGAACTCCGGAGCTCGGACTCAAGTGGCCGACCACCTCGGAGACGGTGGGCTGATGGCCGACGATGTAGGCGCAGTGGGAATCGGACGGGATCGAATTGATCGCATCGATCCAGTCCTCGACTCCCCCGCCGTAGAGAGCCTCGTCCTGGCGCAGCGCCAGGCCCTCACCGGCTCCGGATTCTTCGTTGTGCCGATTGACGGCTTCGACCACGGCCTGACCGGTCTGGACGGTGCGTCTGGCCGCCGAGGCGATGGCCACGTCAGGTGACCACCGTTCGGCGATCTCGGCTCCGGCTTCGACGGCCTGGGCCAGACCCTTGGCGTTCAGCGACCGTTCGAAGTCCGTCGGCCCGTGAGGTTCGGCCTTCGCGTGGCGGGCGAGAATGAGCACAGGCATCGACTTGCCTCTTCCTATCGCTCTCAGGCTCCGGTGGAGTGGAATCCGCCGTCGACGTGGACCATCTCACCGGTGGTGGCGGGGAACCAGTCCGAGAGCAGGGCGACGATCGCCTTGCCCGCCGGAGTGGTGTCCGTCTGGTCCCAGCCCAGAGGTGCACGGTCGCCCCACATGTCCTCGAGGGTCTCGAATCCGGGGATCGAAGTGGCGGCAGTTGTCTTCAGCGGCCCGGCCGAGACGAGGTTGACGCGGACCCCGTGCTCACCTACGTATTTCGCGAGGTAGCGGGCAGTGGACTCGAAGGCGGCTTTGGCCACGCCCATCCAGTCGTAGACCGGCCAGGAGATCGTGGCGTCGAAGGTCAGTCCGACGACTCCGGCACCCTTGTTGAGTGCGGGCTGCGCGGCCACGGTGATGGACTTGAGGGAGAACGCGGAAACCTGCATTGCGGCCGAGACGGACTCCCATGGAGTGTCGAGGAACACCCCGCCGAGGGCGTCCTTGGGCGCGAAGGCGATCGCGTGCACGATGCCGTCGATGTTGCCCTCGAGCCGTTCGGGCAATGCTGCCAGGTCCTCTTCGTTGGTGGCATCGAGTTCGATGACCTTCGGCTTCTCGGGTAGGCGTTCGGAGATCACCTCGGTGATCTTCATCTGGCGGCCGAAGCTGGAGAGGATGACTTCGGCGCCCTGCTCCTGAGCGATGCGGGCGGCGGCGAAGGCGATCGACGCCTCGGTCAGAACGCCGGTGACGAGGATGCGCTTTCCATCGAGAATTCCCATGGTGGTCCTTTCAAACTGTTGAAACTGCAGTGAAGTCGTTGTCGTCGACGCCGCTGGCGCCGACGTCCTTGCTGTGAAGTCTAGGCGGTGACGAGGCTCAGTGCCCCATCCCCAGTCCCCCATCGACGGGGATGACGGCTCCGGAGATGTAGGCGGCCTCGTCCGAGGACACCCAGCGCACGACCTTCGCGACCTCGGCAGGCTCGGCGAATCGCTTGGCGGGGATCGTCGCGAGGTATTCCTTCTGCTGCTTCTCCGGCAGTGCGTCGGTCATATCGGTGCGGATGAACCCGGGAGCGACGACGTTGGCGGTGATGCCGCGCGAGCCGAGTTCGCGGGTGACCGAGCGGGCGAAGCCGACAAGTCCGGCCTTCGAAGCCGAGTAGTTGGCCTGGCCGGGGACTCCGTAGAGTCCGGAGACCGAGGAAATGAGCACGATGCGGCCCTTCTTCGCTCGGATCATGCCGGTGATGGCGCGCTTGACGGTGCGGAAGGTGCCGGTGAGGTTGGTGTCGACGACGGCTTCGAACTCGTCGTCGCTCATCCGCATGAGCAGATTGTCGCGAGTGATTCCGGCGTTGGCCACGACCACCTCGACGGGGCCCAGCTTGTCTTCGATCTCGGCGAAGGCCGCATCGAGAGACGCGGTGTCGGTGATGTCCGCGGACACGGCCAGCGCGCCTTCGGGGGCGTCTCCGTTGCGGGAGGTGACGGCTACCCTGTCACCCTGGGCGAGGAACTCCTCGGCGATGGTGCGGCCGATACCGCGGTTTCCTCCGGTCACGAGGACTATGCGTGGTTCTGACACGAATCTCTCCTGTTGGTGGACAATACAGATTGATCGACGATAGGGATCAAACTTACCGTGACTAACCTATCGTGTCCCGACCGACGTCGATACGACTCACACAAACGAAGAGTATGATTTTGTACGAGTACTTGAGTGAAGAAGGTTATGGCCAAACACCCGCAGCAGATCACTACGGCAGACACCGCCCTTGATGACGACATGAAGTCGCGGATCATCAAATATTCGATCACGATGGGGATTCGCACGCTCTGCTTCGTGCTGGCCTATGTCATGTTCCGTCTGAATCTGACGGTGCTCATGTGGGTCTGCGTCGCCGGAGCCGTACTGCTGCCTTATCCGGCCGTGATCGTGGCCAATGCCGGCCGGGAACGCACCCGCAACGACGAATCGGCGCTGCTCGACGGCGCACCGATGCCCGAGCTGCCCCCGGCGGCCGGCGACACCATCGCCGGAGACACGATCTCCGGCAGCAGCGAAGACACCGCGTCAGCTGATGACGCACCAGCTGCAGGCGGCAGAGAACCTGCAGAGAACGACCAGTCCGCCGAACGGAACCGAGGTGAGGATTCATGACCGAGAAGCTCCCATGCTCGGCGAAGGGCTGCCGGACAGATGCCACACGTGCCATTCTGTGGAACAACCCGAGCCTGCACATGCCCAAGCGCCGCAAGACCTGGTTGGCCTGTGACGAACATCTCGACTATCTGCGCGAGTTCCTCACCCTGCGCAACTTCTATCTCAGCGATGTCTCGATCGACGAAATCCCGGAGGACGCCGGTTGATGTCCCGCTATTCCTTCCTCTTCAGCGCACGATGGCTGAAATACATCGCCATGACCATCATCGTCGTCATCGCCTGCATCTTCCTCGCGCTCTGGCAGAAGGACCGCCAGGATCAGCGCCAGCACGAGATCGACACGATCAACGCGAACTATTCGTCGACGCCCGTGAACATCACGAGCATCCTGGGCTCCACCTCGGCGACCCTCGACGAGGATCATGAGTACCGACAGGTGGCGCTGACCGGCGAGTTCCAGACATCGGACACCGTCTTCGCCCGCAACCGCACGGTCAATGACAAGGTGGGCTACTACGTCGTCGTTCCGTTCGAACTCACCTCAGGAGACACGATCGCGCTCGTCAGGGGATGGATCGCGGAACCGGACCAGGTCCCGCCGGCCCCTGCCGGGGAGCAGACCATCGCCGCGCGTCTGCAACCGGCTCAGGACGGCTCGGACGACAAAAACCCCGACGGGCTGATCAAGGCCATCGATCCAGACCGGATCCCCGGTATGGACTCAGCATACGAGAACGTCTATGGCGAGATCGTCCACACCGGAAACGCATCGGCCGACGAGACGGGGCTGACGCCTCTGCCCCCACCCGACCTCAATCCGGGCAACCACCTGTCCTACATGCTCCAGTGGTTCACGTTCGGCATCATGATCATCATCGCCGTGTCGATCTCCGCCAGGCGCGAGCGCAGGGCCGACGCCGAGGCTGCCGAGAAATCCACCGGCGACGTCGAGTACGTCGTGATCGACAAGGCGGCATTGGATGCGGGTGCGAAGATCTCCCAACCAGGCAACCGCTATGGACGCAACCGGTTGCGATCACCAGGCGTCCACGGTCGCGCCGAGGCCGAAGAGGACGAACTCATCGAGGACCGTTTCCGACACTCCTGAGCCGGACCCGCTCCGTGAGCGGGAATCTCCGGTCCGGCTCAGGCGAGTGTGACGAGGTCGAGGTAGGTGTCATTCCACAGATCCTCGTCACCGTCGGGCAGCAGCAGGACACGGTCGGGGTCGAGTGCGGACACCGCTCCCTCATCGTGGGTGACGAGGATGATGGCGCCCTCATAGCGGCGGATGGCCGAGAGGATCTCCTCGCGTGAGGCCGGGTCGAGGTTGTTCGTCGGCTCGTCGAGGAGGAGGACGTTGGCACTCGAGACCACGAGCGTGGCCAGGGCCAGGCGTGTCTTCTCACCGCCGGAGAGCACGCTCGAAGGCTTGTGCACGTCATCGCCTGAGAACAGGAACGAACCGAGCACATTGCGCACCGCGGTGTCATCGAGATGCGGTGAATTGCGCTTCATGTTCTCCAGCACGCTGCGTTCGAGGTCGAGCGTCTCATGTTCCTGCGCATAGTAGCCGAGTTTGAGGCCATGGCCCGGGACGACCTGTCCCGAATCCGGTTCGTCGAGACCGGCCAACAGGCGCAGCAGTGTGGTCTTGCCGGCACCGTTGTAGCCGAGGATGACGACGCGTGAGCCCTTGTCGATGGCGAGATCGACGCCGGTGAAGACCTCGGTCGAGCCGTAGCTGCGCGAGAGACCCTCTGCCGTCAGCGGCACCCGTCCGCAGTCGGCCGGTGCGGGGAACCGCAGGTTGGCGACCTTTTCGGAGCTGCGTTCGTCCTCGAGCCCGGCCAGCAGGCGTTCGGCACGTTTGGCCATCTGCTGGGCGGCCACGGTCTTCGTTGCCTTGGCCATCATCTTGTTCGCCTGGGCGGTCAGCGCCGAGGCCTTCTTCTCCGCGTTCGCACGCTCACGGCGGCGGCGACGCTCATCGTCTTCGCGCTGCTTGAGATAGAGACGGTAGCCCATCGAGTAGATGTCGATGGTCTGGCGGGTGGCATCGAGGAAGAACACTTTGTTGACGACTTCGTCGATGAGGTCGAGGTCGTGACTGATGACGATGAGGCCGCCGGAGTAGCCCTTGAGGTAGTCACGCAGCCACAGAACCGATTCCGCGTCGAGGTGGTTCGTCGGCTCATCGAGGATCATCGTGTCCGGGGCCGAGAACAGAATTCGTGCGAGCTCCACGCGGCGTCTCTGACCGCCGGAGAGGGTGCCGATCTCTTGGCTGATGAGATCCTCATCGAGACCGAGATTGGCAGCGATCGCATACGCTTCGGACTCTGCGGAATAGCCGCCGGCGGCCAGGAATTCGGATTCGATGCGAGGATAGCGGTCGAGAGCCTTCGCCGAAACGTTCTCATCGGGAGAGGCCATCTGACGTTCGGCCTTGCGCAGGCGCTTGATGAGCACATCGAGTTCACGGGCGGACAGGATGCGCTCCATGCCCGTGGCCGTCAGGTCACCGCTGCGCGGATCCTGGGGCAGGTAGCCCACAGTCCCGGAGACCGAGACATTGCCCGCCGCGGCGGCGTGGCCTCCCATGATCACCTTCGTCAGAGTGGTCTTCCCTGCGCCGTTGCGTCCGACGAGGCCGACCCGGTCGCCCTTGTCGACGCGGAAGGAGACCTCCGACATCAGAGTGCGGGCGCCGACGATGACCTCGAGGTCGGATGCCTGAATCATTCATTCTCCAAACTGCGACCGATGATCTCGGCCAAGAATTCTTGTGGGTGGATTCCCTGAGCCTGTGCCCGGGAGACGAGTTCGTCCGCGATACGTGTGGGGACTGTGCAGGAGACGACGGTGGTGGCCGCGGTCGCAGGAGTGGTGGAGGCGCTCGGCTCCGTCGGGACCGCGGTGATCGACTCGGACGTCCCCGCGGGGACGTATCCGGGGCCGGCGGGCACACTCGTGTTCTTCTGATACGCGGTGGCGGCGGCACGCGCACGTTCGTCTGCCGCCTCGTTCATCGCGTGGTTATTGTGCCCCTTGACCCATTCGAATTCGATCTCGCGACCGCTCAGAGCCGTGTCCAAGCGTTCAAGGAGGTCCTTGTTGAGAACCTCCTTGCCGTCGGCCTTCTTCCAGCCTTTGCGCTTCCAACCGGGCATCCACTTCGTCAGAGCATTGATGACGTATTTGGAATCGCAGAAGACCTTGAGATCCTCATCGACGTCGGCGGTCGAGTCAAGCAGGTCGAGGACGGCCATCAGCTCACCGCGGTTGTTCGTCGATTCCTTCCAACCACCGGCGTGCCAGCAGTCGTCGTCGACGTACCAGGCCCAGCCTGCCGGTCCTGGGTTGCCGAGGGCTGACCCGTCTGCGGCCGCGATGATCGTCAATGGTTCTCCTAGGAAAGTCGGTCTTCATTCTTTCACGCCGCGCTCCTCCGCCTGCGTTCAGGGGCAGGTGATCTGCACGACCTCGGCCGGACCCGCCCCAGAGCGAACCGGGGCAACTCACGAACATCGCCGAGGTGGGGGCACCGGTCTCGGCACTCCCACCTCGGCGAGGCGTTGCTGCTGGGACGTCCCCGCGGGGACGTCCCTCATGTATCAGACCTCAGATGTTCGCCACTCAGATATTGAAGCCGAGGGCGCGCATCTGCTCGCGTCCGTCGTCGGTGATCTTCTCGGGTCCCCATGGCGGCATCCAGACCCAGTTGATCCGGTAGGCCGGCACGATGCCCTCGAGGCACTGAGCTGTCTGGTCTTCGATGACGTCGGTCAGGGGGCACGCCGCGGACGTCAGCGTCATCTCGACGACGGCGGTCCCATCGTCTTCGACGGAGAGTCCGTAGACGAGTCCGAGGTCGACGATGTTCACGCCGAGCTCCGGGTCGACGACATCCATCATCGCTTCTCGCACCTCGTCGATGCTGGCGTTCTGGGGTGCGTCTATCACGTCGGGCATTCTTACTCCTTCAGAGATGTTTGGGCTTGGTTGAGCGCGTCCTTGAACGCGACCCAGGACAGGAGCGCGCACTTGATCCTGGCTGGGAACTTCGACACTCCACTGAACGCCGCGGCATCGCCGAGTATTTCCTCGTCACCGTCCAGTGTCCCACGCGAATGCATGAGTTCGTGGAATTTCGCTTCGATGTCGAGCATGCCGGCGACGCTGTTCTCTGCCGCGAGCTCGGACAGGACCGACGCCGAAGCCATCGAGATCGAGCATCCGTCACCCGACCAGCGCACGGCGATGCCACCGTCGGCGCTGATCTCGGTTTCGAGTTCGATCTCATCCCCACAGGTGGGATTGACCTGGTGCGAGGAACCATGCGGCGCCGCAGCGGCGTCGCCGAGCAGGTCGGAGTCGCCGACCCGTTCCCGAGAGTGGTCGAGGATGACCTGCTGGTAGAGCTGTTGCATCTGCGTGCTCATGACACGCTCCTCACTGGAGACCGAAGAAGGGCCGAACTTCGGCCAAAGCGGTCAGGAACCGTTGGCAGTCCTCGGCGTTGTTGTACAGATAGGTGCTCGCCCGCGTCGAAGCAGTGACACCGAAGCGTCGGTGCAGAGGCTGCGCGCAGTGGTGACCGACACGGACCGCGACACCCTGGGAATCGAGGTACTGACCCACGTCGTGGGCATGAACGCCGTCGACGTCGAAGGCCACCGTGCCGATCCTGTCCTCGGACGAGCCGAGCACGGTGATGCCCGGAATCGCCGCGACCCCGTCGAGTAGAACGGTGCCGAGCTCGCGCTCGTGGTCGAAGATCTTGTCCAGGCCCACCTCGGCGAGGTAGTTGACCGCGGTGGTGAACGCGGCGACCTCGGCCACGGGCTGGGTTCCGGCTTCGAATCGCTGTGGGGCGGCCATGAACTGTGATTCCTCCATGGTCACCGTGGTGATCATGGATCCGCCGGTCAGCACCGGAGGCAATGTGTTCAGCAGTTCGGACTTGCCCCAGAGGGTGCCGAGACCGGTGGGCCCCAGCGCTTTGTGCGCGGAGAATGCGGCGAAGTCGACATCGAGGTCGACGAAGTTCACCGGCATGTGCGGAACCGATTGGCAGGCGTCGAGGACGACGAGTGCCCCGACGTCCCTGGCCCGGGCGACGAGCGTATCGACCGGGTTGATGGTGCCGAGCACGTTCGAGACATGGGTGAAGGCGAAGACCCTCGTCGTGTCGTCGACGATGGTGTCCAGATCGCCGAGGTCGAGCTCACCGGAGTCGGTGACCGGAATCCATCTCAGCGTCGCCCCAGTGGACTGTGCCAGCTGCTGCCAGGGGACGAGATTCGCGTGGTGTTCCATCTCGGTGACGACGATCGAGTCCCCGGGTCCGAGCCCGAAGCGCTGCGCGGCCTCTCCCCCGAATCCGTGGCTGGCCCGGTCGATGCCCAGTGCGACGACGTTGAGCGCCTCGGTGGCGTTCTTCGTCCAGACGACCTGTTCGGGTGATCCGCCGACGAGGTTCGCGACCGCCTCACGGCCGGCTTCGAACGCGTCGGTGGCCATCACCGCGAGCGAATGGGCTCCCCTGTGGACGGCGGCATTGCGCTGAGAATAGTACTCCGTGAATGTGTCGATGACGCACTGCGGCTTCTGGGAAGTCGCGCCCGAGTCGAGATAGCTCAGAGCCGACTCCCCGACCCTGGTGTCCAGGATCGGGAAGTCGTTCCGCAGGCGGGAGAACATCAGGCCGGGGCCTGCAGGAAGCGGTCGTAGCCTTCGTTCTCGAGGCGATCGGCCAGTTCCGGTCCGCCCTCTTCAGCAACCTTGCCCTTGATGATCACGTGGACGTGGTCAGGCTTCACGTAGCTGAGGATGCGGGTGTAGTGGGTGATGAGCAGAACGCCGACGTCGGTCGCCTCGCGCACCCGGTTGATGCCCTCGGACACGATGCGCAGGGCATCGACGTCGAGACCGGAGTCGGTCTCGTCGAGGACGGCGAACTGGGGCTTGAGCATCTCCATCTGGAGGATCTCGTGGCGCTTCTTCTCACCGCCGGAGAATCCTTCGTTGACGTTGCGGCTGGCGAACTCAGGATCCACGCGAAGGTTCTCCATCGCGGATTTGAGGTCCTTGGTCCAGTGACGCAGCTTCGGAGCTTCTCCGTCGACCGCGGTCTTGGCCGAACGCAGGAAGTTCGTCACGGTCACGCCGGGGACCTCGACGGGGTACTGCATGGCCAGGAACAGGCCGGCCTTGGCACGCTCGTCGACGGACATCGCGAGGACGTCCACCTCGTCGAGGGTGACGGATCCCGAAGTCACCTGGTACTTCGGGTGACCGGCCAGGGCGTAGGCCAGGGTGGACTTGCCGGAGCCGTTGGGGCCCATGATGGCGTGGGTCTCGTTGGAGTTGATCTCCAGGTTGATGCCGTTGAGGATCGGCTTCGGACCGGAGTCGGTGTTGACACTGACGTGCAGGTCGGTGATTTTCAGAATGGACATGTCAATCCTTTTCAGTTCAGTGGAGCATGGTGATCAGTTGAGCGTGCTGGTCAATTGACCACTGTGCTCGGGTCAAGCAGGATGCGGCCGGCGATCTCCTTGCAGTCGTAGACTGCCACGGGCTCGAAGGCCGGTGGGGTCAGCGGCCGGCCGGACGTCAGGTCGAACTGGGAGCCGTGCAGCCAGCATTCGATGGCGCAGCCTTCCACCTCGCCCTCGGCCAGCGATACCTCGCCGTGGGTGCAGACGTCGTCGATGGCATGGATCGTGCCGTCGGAGTCGCGGGCGATGCAGATCTCGAAGTTGTTCACTTCGATCCGCATCGTCGCCCCCGCGGTCACCTCATCGGCGGCCGCAACGTCGATCATGGTCACAGAACGCTCCGGGAGAGTTCTTCCTCGATTCGTTCATTGAGGACTTCCTCGATCTCAGGCACCTGGATCTTCTGGATCACTTCGTTGAAGAATCCGCGGACCACCAGCTGACGAGCGACGTCCTCGGGGATGCCACGGCTCATCAGGTAGAACAGGTGCTCCTCGTCGAAGCGTCCGGTCGAGGAGGCGTGTCCGGCGCCGGCGATGTCGCCGGTCTCGATCTCGAGGTTCGGCACCGAGTCCGCACGCGCGCCATCCGTGAGGATGAGGTTGCGGTTGAGCTCGTAGGTGTCGATGTCGAGCGCCTCGGGGCGGATGAGCACATCGCCGATCCACACACTGCGTGCATCCTTGCCCTGAAGCGCGCCCTTGTAGTGGACGTTCGACTTGGCCTTGGGCGTGTTGTGGTCGATGTAGGTGCGGTGCTCGAAGTGCTGACCGGCATCGGCGAAGTAGAGTCCGAGCAGTTCGGCCTCTCCCCCGGCTGCCGAGTAGCGCACGTTCGTATTCAGGCGCACGATGTCTCCACCGAGGCTGATGACGATGTGCTTGAGCTTCGCATCCTTGCCCACGATCGCGTCGTGCTGGCCCAGGTGCTGCGCCTCGTCGTCCCACAGCTGCAGGGACACGAAGGTCACATCGGCGCCGTCTCCGATCACGAGGGACACGAGCTCGGAGTGCCGGGCGAGTCCTTCGTGCTCGACGACGATGGTCGCCTTGGCGTTTGCGCCGACGGAGACGACGACATGTCCGTGGGAGATGTCGTTGCCGGTTCCGTCGGCATGGATGACCGCGGCACCCTCGATCTCGGTGTTCGCGGGCACCGAGTAGTGGGTCACTGCCTGGGCGCGGTTGGCGGCCACTGCGGCGGGACGATCCTCGGGTTCGAGGATGCCCAGCTCCTGAGCGGCCTCGAGCGAGATCTCCTCGACGGAGATGCCCTCCGGCAGGTCAGCGTTCTTCGTGGTCAGCTTCGTCTCGGAGGCGGCATCGGTGAAGAAATCACTGAGCTTGCGCACCGGCGAGAACCGCCATTCCTCCTCCCGTCCGGTGGGGACGGCGAAGTCGGAGACGTCGAAACTGCGTGTGCGTGCGTCCCGCTTGGAATCAGGAACGTGGACGCCGGCGCCGTGAGAGTGCTCATCGAGGCCCAGCGGGTTGGTGGTATCTGTCACTTAAAACTCCTTGTCGCGGTCGGTGGCAGGGGGCGGATCAGCCCACGCCACCTTCCATCTGGATTTCGATGAGGCGGTTGAGCTCGAGGGCGTATTCCATCGGCAGTTCGCGAGCGATCGGCTCGACGAATCCACGCACGATCATCGCCATTGCCTCGGTCTCCTCCATACCGCGGCTCATGAGGTAGAAGAGCTGATCCTCACTCACCTTCGACACGGTGGCCTCGTGACCCAGCGTCACATCGTCCTCACGGATGTCGATGTAGGGGTAGGTGTCCGAACGGGAGATGTTGTCGACCAGGAGTGCGTCACAGAGGACGTTGTTCGACGAGCCCTTGGCACCGGGGTGCACGTGGACGAGTCCACGGTAACCGGAACGTCCGCCGCCTCGGGCCACGGACTTCGCCACGATCGACGAGTGGGTGTTCGGGGCGGCGTGGACCATCTTCGCACCGGTGTCCTGGTGCTGTCCCTCGCCGGCGAACGCGACCGACAGGGTCTCGCCCATGGCATGCTCGCCGGTCAGCCAGATGGCCGGGTACTTCATGGTGACCTTCGAGCCGATGTTTCCGTCGACCCATTCCATGGAAGCGCCCTCTTCGGCGATCGCGCGCTTGGTGACCAGGTTGTAGACGTTGTTCGACCAGTTCTGGATGGTCGTGTAGCGGACCTTCGCGTCCTTCTTGGCCACGATCTCGACAACCGCGGAGTGCAGCGAGTCGGAATTGTAGATCGGTGCGGTGCAACCCTCGACATAATGCACCGACGAACCTTCATCGGCGATGATCAGGGTGCGCTCGAACTGACCCATGTTCTCCGTGTTGATTCGGAAGTAGGCCTGCAGAGGGATCTCGACGTGGACGCCCTTGGGGACGTAGACGAAGGAGCCGCCGGACCAGACTGCGGTGTTCAGCGCCGAGAACTTGTTGTCACCTGAAGGGATGATCGAGCCGAAGTACTCTTCGAAGATCTCTGGGTGCTCGCGCAGGCCTGTGTCGGTGTCCATGAAGATGACACCCTGGGCCTCGAGCTCCTCGTTGATCTGGTGGTAGACGACCTCGGACTCGTACTGAGCCGCGACGCCGGCGACGAGTCGCTGCTTCTCCGCCTCTGGGATGCCCAGCTTGTCATAGGTGTTGCGGATGTCTTCGGGCAGATCCTCCCAGGACGTGGCCTGGCCCTCTGTCGAGCGGACGAAGTACTTGATGTCCTCGAAATGGATACCGGTGAGATCAGCGCCCCAGCTGGGCATCGGCTTCTTCTCGAACAGCTTCAGCGCCTTGAGGCGGCGCTGAAGCATCCAGTCCGGCTCGTCCTTCAACTTCGAAATGTTGCGGACGACATCTTCCGAGAGCCCGCGAGGCGCATACTCGCCCGCGTCGTTTGCGTCGTGCCAACCGTATGCGTACTGCCCGAGGTCTTTGAGCTCGGGATTCGCATCGATGATCCGATTGCCTGTATCAGTCATCGTGAACCTCCTTGAGGTCGATCATTGCTGTGGATGAGTGGTCTGGTGAGTTCCGATGTCGGAATGTGAGTGGTGCAGACGTGATCGCCGTGTGCCAATGAGGACAGACGGCGAACATCGACGCCCAGGTAGTCCGAGAACATCGCGAGTTCTGCTTCGCAGATCTCGGGGAACTCGGACGCGACTGCCTGGATCGGACAATGCCCCTGGCACAGCTGCATCGCTTCGAGAGGGGTACCGGCCGCCACAGGTGTCGCCGAGGCGGCATATCCCTCCTTGGTCAATGCCGCAGCCAGGCCCCGGGAGCGGGAAGCCACTGTGGTGCCTCCCCGTCGATCCAGTTCCCCGCCGAGGCGGTCGCGGAGTTTCGCGACCAGGTCCTCGGTGAACTCCTCAACGGCATCAGGGCCGACTCGGTCCTTCATGAACCGGAGGATATCGACTGCCAGCTGGTCGTAGGAATGTGTGACCGAACCATGGCCACGCGAGGTGACCACATAATGCCGGGCCGGTCTGCCGCGGCCTGCCTGCTTGCCAGCGAGCTCGCGGACCTCGATGAGGCCCTCGCTCTCCAGCGCGTCCATATGGCGACGAATCGCCGCAGGAGTCAGGTCAAGGCCCTTGGCCAATGCAGAGGCGGTGATCGGCCCCTCATCGAGCACCGAACTGAATACCTTCTGCCGGGTGCGGCGATCTTCTGTGTCGTTCGCAGCCATTCTCCACCTCCTTGACTAACACAACACTATTGTTGCGTAATTTGTTTCGTAAAACTAGGTGAGCCTAACTACTCACTGATTCGACACGTCGTAGAATGGTCAGGTGTCAGAATCGGCCCTCACCATCCGTGGTCTCCATTACTCGTACGGCGCACACCACGTCGTCGACGGAATCGACCTCGATGCCGCCTCCGGATCCATCCTCGGTGTGCTCGGTCCCAATGGTGCGGGCAAATCGACGACGATCTCCCTGGCAGTGGGCACGAGAGCCCCCGACGCCGGCTCCGTCGAGATCTTCGGACTCGATCCTTTCCGCCGACATGACCGGACTTCGCTGCTCGCCGGCGTCATGCTCCAAGACGGCGGCCTGCCGATGAGCGCGAAGCCCCTCCAGGTCCTGCGCCACCTCGCCTCCCTCTACCCCGACCCGCTGCGCGTGGAGGAACTCGCCGACCCCTTGGGCCTGCACGAATTCTCCACCCGGACGATCCGTCGCCTCTCCGGCGGTCAGAAGCAGCGAGTCGCATTGGCCGCCGCACTCATCGGCAGGCCGCGCTTGGTCTTCCTCGATGAGCCCTGCGCCGGGCTCGATCCCCAAGCACGAGCAGTCGTCCACGATTTCATCCGGGAGCTGGCTGCAGCCTCGGTGGCGGTGGTGCTGACGACCCACGACCTCGCCGAGGCGGAAGAGCTGGCCGACGAGGTCGTCGTCATCGACCGCGGCCGCATCATCGCCCAGGGAGCACCCGAGGATCTGCGCAATGCCTCCCCCGACGGCCGCCGACTCGTCATCACCGTGGGTCACCCCCTGGACCCGGCACCCGAAGAACTCATCACCACCATGAACACGATCGCCCCCACCTCGGTGGTCGGACCTGCTCTCGTCGTCGACGGCGATCTGGACAGCACACAGATCGCGGGACTGACCACGGCCGTGGCCGAGGCGGGCCTGGCGATCACCGACATCGACATGCACTCGCAGTCGCTGGCAGATGTGTTCTTCGAACTCACGGGCAGGCCCCTGCGATGAGAACCAGACGCGTCATGGCCCAGGTCAGGTTCGAATCGGTCTCCGTCCTTCGCAACGGTGAACAGCTGCTGCTCTCCCTCATCCTGCCCCTGGGCATGCTCGTCTTCCTCGCGAAGACTCCTCTGCTCGACGCTCTCGGCGTGGTTTCCCCGGGGACGGATCCGCTCACCGTTGCTCTGCCCGGTGCGCTCAGCCTGTGCCTGGCTTCGACCGCGTTCACCGGCCAGGCGATCGCGACGGCATTCGACCGCCGCTATGGGGTCCTGCGGCAGCTGGCAACGACGCCGCTGGGCACGAACGGGCTCATCCTCGGCAAGCTGGGCGCGGTCGTTGCCGTCGTCCTCATTCAGTTCGCCCTCGCCTTCGCCATCGCCCTGGGACTCGGCTTCAACGCGTCCGTGAACCCACTCGCACTGCTTCTGACCACACTGCTTGGCACCGCAGCACTCCTGTCTCTAGGCTTGCTCATGGCGGGAACCGTGCGCGCCGAGGCCACCCTGGCCGGGGCCAATCTGATCTGGGTGCTCATGGCCGGTGTGGGCGGACTCGTCATTGCCCACCCGGGCGAATGGGGCACCGTGGTCGGCTACCTGCCTTCCGGTGCGCTCGGCGATGCGATGCGCGCGGCTGTCGGCGGCGCAGGTTTCGATGTCACAGCTTTGATCGTGCTCCTCGTATGGGGGCTGCTGGGAACGCTTGCGGCGCGCAGGTGGTTCCGATTCGAATGAGGAGAGAAATGGTCACTAAGAGGATCCGTGTAGCTGCTTGGTCCATGCTCATCGCGCAGGCCGTCATCATCGTCAGCGGCGGCATCGTCCGCCTCACCGGTTCCGGCCTCGGCTGCACGGACTGGCCCAAGTGCACCCCTGATTCGCTCGTGTCGACTCCGGAGATGGGCATCCACGGCCTCATCGAATTCGGCAACCGCACACTGGCGGTGGCACTGGCCATGCTCGGTGTCGTCATCTTCCTCATGCTCTGGAAGCACCGGAAGCAACGCCCCGATCTGTTCTGGCTCAACCTCGGGCTCCTCGCCATTGTTCCGGTCCAAGCAATCGTCGGCGGAATCACCGTATGGACCAAGCTCAACCCCTGGGTCGTCGCCGGGCACTTCGTGCCATCTGCCATCGCCGTCGGTGTCGCCGCCTACTTCGTTCGCCGGACCTACGACACCGGCGTGCGTACAGCCGGGAAGGCTCCATCCCCGCTGCCGGCACTCGGGTGGACCATCCTCGGGTTGACCGCGATCGTCGTCATCTTCGGTGTCCTCACCACGGGCGCGGGCCCACACTCCGGATCGACGATCTCGACACGCAACGGCCTGGACAACGTCTGGATCACCCGCGCACATGCTGCCCCGGTCTGGCTGCTCGTCATCGCCACCGTCGCCGCACTCGTGCTCGCGGTCAGAAAACACCGTGTCATGGTTCGACCCCTCGCGGTGCTCCTCGCCATCGAGTTCGTTCAGGGGATCATCGGCTATGTCCAGTACTTCACCGGAGTGCCCATCGTGCTCGTGGCATTCCATATGATCGGCATCTCCGCTACCATCGCGGCAAGCGTTGCCGTCCTCGACAGCGCATACCCGAGGAGCACTCATGCCAACACCGATCACGCCGTGCCTGTGGTTCACTGAGAACGCCGAGGAGGCCATGGAGTTCTACTGCTCCGTGTTCCCCAACTCCCGCATCGTCTCGATCGAACGCTACCCCGACGAATCCCTGGACCCGCATTACGCGGGAATGAGCGGGAAGGTCATCAACGGCAGCTTCGAACTCGACGGCAACCGTTTCATCTGCCTCGACGGCGGCCCTGCCTTCACCTTCAATGAGGCGATCTCGTTGACCGTCGAATGCGCGGACCAGGCCGAGATCGACCACTACTGGTCATCGCTGTCGGCCGTGCCGGACAGCGAACAGTGCGGCTGGCTCGAGGACAAGTACGGGATCAGCTGGCAGATTGTGCCGGCCAACCTCGGCGAACTGATGACCGGAGACGCTCAGGTCAGAGCATTGATGGGGATGAAGAAGATCGTCATCGAACAGCTGGTCAACGCGGACTGAACCATCGGCCCCGCCCGTTCGCATCGCGCGCATAGAAGAGCATCGTGCGCATCGCATCGCGCGCGTCTCATCGTGCGTATCGCATCGTACGCATCGCGGCGCAGAACACATCGATCGCTGCCAACTGCTCTCGTCTCCGGCTGATCGCAGCGACGACGGCAGATCACCGCGTGGCATAAG
>NZ_JAKDJU010000001.1 GCF_030453725.1 Brevibacterium picturae | reverse complement strand
TCGAACCCGGTGACCTCGCAGTTCTTGAGCACCTGCACCCCGAGACCCCGTGCGGCGCTGATATATCCGGAGACCACGGCCTCGGGTGTGCAGTGGCCATCGCCGGGATTGAAGGCACCGGCAACGAGTCCCTCTGTATCGATGTACGGGGCCAGCTCAGCCACCTCGGCGACGGTGAGCATCCGGGAATCCAGACCCATCCGCTGCTGGAGTTCGACGTTGGCGGCGAAGGTCTCGGCATCCTCGGCGGAATCGAGGAGGAACAGGTACCCATTGCTCACCAGATCGATGTCGACGCCGAACTCGCTCTCGAAGCTGCGCAGCACCTCGAGGCTGCGTGTGGACAGGGCGATGTTGACCTCATCGGAGAATTGGCAGCGCACCCCGCCGGCGGCCTTCGACGTCGACCCCGAACCGGGAACGTCGCGTTCGACGAGGACGATGTCCTTCACGCCGTGTTTGGCCAGGTGATAGGCGATGGATGCTCCCATGACTCCGGCGCCGATGATGACCACCTCGGCGCTCGTCGGGGCTGTTGATGTGCTCTCCAACTTCCACCTCACTGTTCTCTGCTGCGAACGCCCGTCCTTGGTCGTCGCGGCAACGGGGAGCGCCGACGTCGATGTCGGCGTATTGCGGCTCACTGCCCATTGTGGTTCCAGTCACGTTTAAGGACAAGGGCGAGTTCATGAAAAGTGTTTTTAGGAAACCTGAAAACAGCTAGGCTGTGGCCATGGCATGGACTCTGGGGCAGCTGCGCACCTTCGTCACCGTGGCTGAACTGGGGTCGATGACCCGAGCCGCGGAACAGTTGGGCTACAGCATCGGGGCGGTCTCGCAGCACATGAGCGCCCTGCGCCGTGCGGTCGGTTCCGAGCTGTTCCTTCGCCGAGGCAGGGGGATGGTCCTCGCCGAAGCCGGCCGAACGCTGCTTCCGCGCGCCCGAAGCATCCTCGCCGCCCAGAAGCAGGCAGAGATGGCGATGCTGGGCAGAGACTTCCGCAGGGAGGCCATCGTCACGCTCGGCGTCTTCGGTTCGGCATCGACGAGGGCATTGCCGTCCATCGTGCGCCTCCTTGGCCAACAGCACCCGCACATCGAGGTCCGGGCCCGCGAGATCAATGTCGAGACGATGTCGGCGGCCGTCATCGACGGAGCCATCGACTTAGGCATCGGCATCAACTATCCGGCAGTGCCGCTGCCGCCGATGCGGGGCCTGAGCTGGCAGGCGGTTGCCAGTGAGGACTTCGGCATCGTCGTGCCAGCAGGCGCACCGAGACCGACACCGCAGGACCTGGCCGAGGCCGATTGGATTCTGCCCCCGGCCGAGGAACTCTTCGGCCGAGCGATGCGCCTGGCCACCTCGGCGCTGGGGATCGCCGCGAAGGAGACCCACATCGTCACCGACACCGCCGTCGCGCTCGCCCTGGCAGGCACGGGACTCGGGCTGACCCTGGCAACGCCGATCATGATGTCGATGGGCGGGCCCGACGTCGACCTCCATCCCATCGCCGAGGCGGGCGGACGTGAGATCATCGTCCTGACTTCCCCTGACCCGGCAGATCCGGTCGCCGCCGTCGCCGAGGTGGTGGCCGAGGTCTTTCGTCCTAGGATGGGTCCATGAGCTTCGATCACCAGTGGAACCGCATCCGTGAGACCAATCCCGACCATTCCGCCAACTACGCCGAAAGGTGGCGCAAGATCGTGGCCTCCGGGCAGGACATCGGGGGAGAGGCGAGATTCGTCAACGCGATGGCCCCACGCGGCGCACGCATCCTCGACGCCGGCTGCGGCACCGGTCGCGCCGGCGGACTGCTCATCGGCGATGGACACACGGTCTACGGCGTCGACCTCGACGAGTTTCTCATCTCCGTGGCAGAGGAGGACTTCCCCAGCGGCGAATGGCACACCGGTGATCTCGCAGAGTTCGACTTCGCGGGTGCTGGCATCGACGACATCGACGTGGCGTTCTGCGCCGGCAACGTCCTGTCCTTCCTCGATCCCGCCTCACGCAGGCAGACCCTGTCGAACATCAAATCGACGCTGAAGCCCGGCGGACGCTTCGTCGCCGGCTTCGGAGCCGGCCGCGGCTATGACTTCGCAGATTTCATCGACGATGTGAAGTCGACAGGGATGCTCGTCAACCTCAAACTCTCGACCTGGGAACTCCACCCCTACGAGCCCGATTCCGGCTTCCTCGTGCTCATCGCCGAACGTGTGTAATGCCTGCCGGTCCGCGCAACGAGGAGACTCTTGGACCTGTGCCGGAAACATGATTGGCTGGTTGCGTCGGACGGACACGGTTCGACCCAACTCGCACAAACACAGGAGCGGTCAGCATGATTTTCATCGTTGTGAAGTATGACGTGAAGCCCGAAAGCGTCGAGAAGTTCCCCGAGGCGGTGCGCACCTTCACCGAGGCAGTGCGACAGGAGCCCGGCAACCTGTGGTTCGAATGGTCCAAGAGCCTGGAGAAGGACAATGAGTTCGTTCTCATCGAAGCGTTCACCGACGAAGGGGCCGAGCCGCACGTCAAGAGCGACCACTTCGCTGCCGGCCTCGAGGCTATGCGCCCGCACCTGGCGTCGACGCCGAAGATCATCTCCCGCAAGATCGACGGCGAAGGGTGGGACGAGATGGGCGAACTGCAGATCGACTGATGTGCACCACGGTCACACCGCCGCAATCGCGCGCCGACCCTGTTGCTTCGGCTCGGGATTGCTTAGACTTCTCCCATGGTGACCAAAGCGATGAACACCGAAGCGATCGAGAAGGCCCTCGGCGAACCTTGGGCGGACACCCGGGCCCGCCTCGAAGCGGCCGGAGGAGCCTCGGTGAGTCACAAGGAACTCGCCGACGCCCTCTACCCGCAGTTCGACGGGGTCGTGGAGAAGCACGGCTGGTGGGTCCAGGGCGCGGTCGTCGCGTACGAGCAGGAGATCGGCCGGCGAGTGCCGGGTCAGCGAGCCGATGGAACCTTCGACGTCGCGGTCTCACGCACCGTGCCCGGTCAGCGCGACGACATCATCACCCGGTTCGCCTTCTTCATCGACGAGGGGGCCCTGGCAGGTGTGGCACTCGACGGTGAAGCGCGCACATCGAAGACGGCCAAGCGCTCGTTCTGGCGGGCGGACCTCGAGGACGGCACCAAGGTCGAGGCCGCCGCCGAACCGAAGGACGACAACCGAACACTCCTCGTCCTCACGGTCTCCAAACTGCCCAGTGCCGAGAGGCTCGAAGAGTGGCGGTCCGACCTCAAGGAACTCCTCCAACAGCTCTGAGCGACTGCCGCCGGGCGCGGGCTCAGCCGCCGACGATCGGATTCCACGTGCCGAGCACGTGAGCGCCCACGATCGCGAGGGCACAGACAACCAGCGATGCCGCCACAGCCACACCATCCCCGGTGCCGAAGGTCGAACGCCTGCGCCAGGTCCGTCCGGGCCGACCGAAGGCCCTGCCCTCCATCGCCATCGCCAAGGTGGTGCCGCGTCGGATCGACTGCACCAGCAGCACGAAGATGCCGGCGAACAGACTGCCCGTGCGCCTCACGATGGAACCACCTGCAACGCCCCTGGCCCTCCTGGCCATGGCCAAGGTCTGCCATTCGCTGACGAGCAGCCCGAGGAGTCTGCTGGCCGCCAGTACGGAGACGACAACTGTCTCGGGCAGTCGCAACCGTTGGACGAGCGCATCCGCGAGGTCACGGGGATCGATCGTCGAGGCGAGGACGATGAGCGGAATCGCCAGAGCCAGGGCGCGCAGGAAGATCGCTGCGGCGGCAGTCAGCGATCCGGTCGTCATCAGAACCGGGCCGAGGTCGATGACCACCGCACCGGTCTTCTCCGCCAGGATCGCAGTGCCCCACGCTGCCAAGAGTGCGCCGAGAGGCAGGAACCACAATCGCTTGAGCGTCGCGGTCAGATCGAGTCCCGTCGCCGGCAGCGCAAGTAGACAGAACCCGAGGACGACTCCGGCCGAGACCATGTCGATGCTCAGCAATGAACCGATCATGAGGATGAGCGCCACAGCAATCTTCGTCAGCGGATTGCACCTGACCAGCGCCGTCCTGCGCACCAGCGGAATCAGCTGGCCAGGATCGTGAACTGCGACATCGGACGGCGGTGATGCTTCACTCAATTCGCTGCTCCTCTCGGAGCTCTCGAGCACCGTTGGTCCCCGCCATCCGCCCCTCAGCGGCGCTGAGGACTACGCATCTGGCCCCGATCGCATCGAGGAAGTCATGGTCGTGGCTGATGGCGACCACCGTAGAACCGCGTCCAAGGGCATCGCGAAACAATTCGACCAGACCTGTCCAGGTCAAGGCATCTTGGCCGAAGGTCGGCTCGTCGACGATGAGGACCTGCGGTCGGGGAGCCATCATGGCCGCCACCGACAATCGTCTCTTCTCACCACCGGAGAGCCCCTGCGGATGCGCCTCGGCGAGCTTCTCAAGGCTGAGAACCTGCAACAGCTCGGCGACACGTTCGTCGACCTGGACGCCCGACCATCCGGCCAGACGCGGCCCCAATGCCAGCTCCTCGGCGACACTCGAACGCAGGAACTGATGCTCAGGCTCCTGAAACACCATGCCGATCCGAGGCGCCAGAGCCGCCGAGGGCCAGCGGAACGGACGGGCATGCTTGACGCCGGAGCGCAGAGGGCCCAGTGCGCTGACGTCACCTTTGAATTCCGGAATGAGGCCGGCCAGGGTCAGCGCCAGCGTCGACTTGCCGGCCCCGTTTGCGCCGACGATTCCCACCGCCTCGCCCGCCCGGATGGACAGATCGAGACCGGCCGCGGCCGGCACCTTCGCCCCTGGACGAGCCACACTCAGCTTCTCGGCCCTGAGGACACCCTCGCCGGTTGGACTCGCGGCGGCGCTGGATGCAACCGTCGATGGACTCCGATTCACATCGGGCGCGGACCCCGTCGTCTCCGGCACCCAGATGCCACACTCAACCAGCACCTCGGCGAGTGCGGGATCGCCGAAAACCGACCTCGGCGGCCCCTGCGCAAGCAGACCGCCGGGGCCGAGGACGATGACAGTGTCCACGTGATCGAGCCACAGGTCGACTCGGTGTTCGACGATGACCATGGTCGCCGAGGTGGCCGCCCGGGTCTCGAGGACAGCATCCCGAACGGAGGCGGCCGAGTCGGGATCGATGTTCGCGGTCGGCTCATCGAGGATGACGATCGGCGGGGCCATCGCGTGGATTCCGGCCAGCGCCAAGCGCTGCTTCTGACCTCCGGACAGTGCAGCAGTGGGATGGTCATGGGGAAGATCGAGACCCATCGCCTGCAGCGAGCCGATGATGCGGCCCTCGATGACGTCGGCGGGCAGCCTCAAGTTCTCCATGCCGAAGGCGACATCGTCGCCGACGCGTGAGAAGATCACCTGCGAATCGGGATCTTGGAGAACCAGGCCGGTCTCACCTCGGCGAGGATCCGGCGGACGATCACCGATGAGCAGCCGGCCGTCTGCCTCACCGGATTCGGCAGGCAGGACACCGGCGATCGCATGCAGGAGGGTGGTTTTGCCGGCTCCGGAGGGACCGAGAAGAAGCACCTTCTCACCTGCGGAGATGGTGAGGTCGAGGGGGCCGACGGCGGGTTCATCGCGATCGGCATGGCGCCACGAGAATCCGTGGGCAGTGATCGGCAGAGCCATCAGCGCAGGCGGCCGGAGGCGAAGGAGCTCAGCGCTCCGGTCTTCGCGATCGCGCGGTAGGCGAACCAGGCGCCGATGCCGGAGATGACGATGCCGGAGATGATCGCGCACACCGCATAGGCGGCTTGGTAGCCGAACTGCCATTCGGCGTTGTACATGATGTTCTCGCTCACGGACATGAAGGCGGCGGCCAGCAGCCCGGCCAGGCTAGTGACCCACAGGTTGAACCTGCGATAGCCGAAGGCTGCGAAGATGAGTTCGGCGCCGAGGCCCTGGACGAACCCGGAGAGCAGAACAGTGGCTCCGAAGTGGGAGCCGAGGACCGCCTCGACGGTGGCGGCGATCATTTCGCACAGCAGGGCGGCTCCGGGTTTGCGGATGACGGCGCCCGCCAGGGGTCCGGCGAGGACCCAGAGACCGGCGATGAGGCCGATCGAGGGTGGGAAGGCCTGGAATCCGAGTTCGAGGACCTTCCAGCTCAGGGCGAGGACCCAGAAGATGAGTCCGACGCTGATTCCCAGTACGGCGGTGACAACGTAGTCCACGACCCGCCACTGCTTCGTCGCCGGTACCTGGGAATACCGTGGCGCGGTCTTCACAACGGAATCCGGCGCTGTCTTTTCTGGCATTGTGCCTCCTCGTATCAAGGAGGGGTAGAAGAGTCTCGACTTCCTTCGGCGGTGCTAGCCGCATCAAGTTCGAGGGTCTGCAGCTTCATCTGCACTCTCAGCGCCCCTTTCGGCGCTCCCCTGTCGTGAGACCCACTGTACCCCAGTCGACGAGCTGCACCAGCTGAGGAGAGTTCACCTGCCGTTGAGTCGGAGTGGCCGGGTGAACTCGGCAGGCGGCGCCATCACTCGATCTATTCGACCGCTGGACACAACAGCGATCTCGAGATCTCGCGCCGGAGTGACGAAGAACCGCCCACCGGGCGATGAGTCCGAGGCGGACGCCGACGGTCGCACCACCTCGGCGGCCTTCTGCTGCTGGTCTCCAGGCGTCGTCGACTCAGCTCGGGACGACCATGACCGGCCCCTCGGCCTGGTGTAGGACGCCGCGTGAGATCGACCCCAGCAGAGCGCTCCTGACCGCTCCGCGACCGCGGGTGCCGAGGACGGTCAGCTGGGCAGTCTCCGTCATTTCGGCGAGAACATCGGTCGGATTGCCGACCGGCACCGCTGCGCTGACCGTGAGGTCGGGGAACTGCTCGGCCACAGCCGTGACCTCGGCCTCGAGCGCGGCCTCGAGCTCAGCCTTCCTCCGGCTGGTCACCTCGGTATTGATCTCCAGCTCAGGGTACCAATAGAGCCATTCCTGTCCGGAGGGAAGGACGGAGACGATCTTGAGTCGGGCTCCACGTGATCTGGCCGCCTCGGCGGCAGTGAACATTGCCAGGCGCCCGGCATCGGATCCGTCGACCGCGGCGACGACCGCGCCCTCGTCCGCATCCGATCGGCGACCCGGAACGACGATCGTCGGACAGTGCGAATGGGCGGGCAGGGCGGTGGAGACCGAGCCGAGGATTCGCCCCATGAATCCGCCGCGGCCTCGTGCCCCCACGACAACCGTCCTGGCGTGAGCGCTCAGGTCCCTCAGTACGCCGACGGCATCGCCCTGGTCGGCGCGGTAGGAGACCCTGCCCGCGTGGCCTCGCAGGAGCCCAGCCGCCTCGCCGAGGAGTTCCTCGACCGCCCGCTGTGCTGCCTCTGCCTCGTTATCCTTCGGCATGGACGCGATGTTCGGATAGACCATGACGGGGGCGGTGTATGCGGAGACGACAGTGAGGGCGACGCTGCGGCGGCCGGCTTCGGTCGCTCCGTACTCGAGGGCGCGCGCGGCGAGCTCGGAGCCGTCATAGCCGACGAGGATGCCGAGATCCGTCGGCGTCTGGTCAGCGGAAAGATTCTCGGCAGTCATGGCAGGCCTCCCAATGGGGGCCGACTCCACCCGGACGAGGACGATGGCCCCGATCATCAGAACCGTCCTCGTCAGGCCCAGTCTACCAAGCTTCTTCTACTGGGCGTAGAGGAAATGCGAGGAGGGCCCGGCGTCCCCTTTCGGTGCTAACCTGTCGTAGAAGGACCGTGCATCGGTCCACTCGGCACCAGCCGGCGTGGCAAATCGCCTTCGACGACGTCGTCGGAATCCAATGGAGGATCCCGTCGCAGTCCGATCTTTCAACCTCCGGCGCGATTCCTGCCATCACTTCCAGATAGGACTGTGCAGGTGAAGACGAAACCCTTCAGCACACCGATCGGCACCCTGTCCGTGCTGGCGCTGCTGTTCGCACTTGCGGCAGCGCCCTTGACGGCAGTGCGCCTGACGGCAGTGCCCCTGTCCGCGCACGCGGCGGAACAAATCCTCGGCCCTGATGCATCGATGGACTACCTCGACGACGGCAGCGATCCGGCCAGTGGTGACGACTCCCCAAGCTCGTGGACCCAACCCGACTTCGCGGCATCCGGCGGACTCGGTGCCGCTGGGTGGAAGAACGCCAACGGGCCCTTTGGGGCCAAATACGGCAGAATCGGCGACCTGGGCGACGGTTACCTCCCGCAGACTCTGCTCGAGCAGCACGAGCCCGGGACTCAGACCAATCATCCGAGCTACTTCTTCCGCACCACCTTCACACTCACCGCGGCCCAGGCTGCCGGGGCGGTCACAGGGACTCTGGCCTATGACGATTCTCTGCGCGTCTTCGTCAACGGTCACCGTGTGGCCGGATTCGACGACGAAGCGATCACCGACAACCTCTCCTTCGGCGGAGCGAACGCCGACGCCCCGCTGACCGGAGAGTTCACGGCCGGACCGGGAACGATCGTCGAGGGGAAGAACACCCTGGCCTTCGAAGTTCACCAGGGCCGCCCCAACAGCACCGACGTGTACTTCGGCCTCGACTCCTTGACGACCGCCGAGGTGGCCGGGGCGACTGCGATCACCGATCCCGTCCTCCAAGTGGGCGGGGACGAGACCTCACGCCTGGTGTCGTGGATGAGCGCGAGTGCCGGAGGCGGGGAGGTCCGCTGGGCCGAACCCTCCGAGGTCGAGGACGCACAGCTGCCGGTGACCGCAGCCCACGCGGCGACGACCAAGGCGGGACGCTCGGTCGAGGACGAACGCTACTTCAACCATGCCCGGATGACCGGTCTGGAGGCGGACACCGAATACGCGTACCAGGTCGGCAGCGAAGAGGACGGATACTCGGCACCGCGGACCTTCACCACGGGTTCACCCGGCGGCGACGCGGAGTTCCTCGCCTTCGGCGACCCGCAGATCGGGCACGGGGGAGGCGAGCCAGACGACGCCATCGGCTGGAAACGCACCCTCACCTCGGCGATCAGGACAGCGCAGGATCCCCGCTTCTTCATCTCCCTCGGCGACCAGGTGGAGTCCTTCGACGACCAGGACCAGTACAGTCAGTATCTGGCTCCGGACGCCACGACGACACTGGCGCAGGCGACGACGATCGGTAATCACGACGTCGCCTCGACAACCTACGAGCAGCATTTCAACCGCCCCAACGTCAGCCGCGCCGCGGGTTCTGGAAGCAGCGGGGAGTCCGGTGGGGATTATTGGTTCATCAACTCAGGTGTGCTGTTCATCAACCTGAACACGAACAGCCTCGACATCGACGCGCATACTGCGTTCATCGACAAAGTGGTCGCCGACCATGGGGCCGCGGTGCGGTGGAAGGTGCTCGCCTTCCACCAGTCGATCTTCTCGACGGCCAGCCACTACAGCGATTCCGACGTCGAGGATCTGAGGGAGGCGCTCCCGCCGGTGATCGCGCGCAATGACATCGACCTCGTCCTCGGCGGCCACGACCACGTGTACAGCCGGTCCCTCCTCATGGATGAGACCGGCACACCGGTCGCAGGCGCCGATGACGGACGACGCCAGGAGAAGCAGAAGGGGCAGGCTCTGTACCTGACGCTGGGCTCGTCCTCGGGGTCGAAGTTCTACGACTATGTCCCGAACCTGGATTGGGAGGCCAAGAGCATCCACGATGAGATGCCCGGATTCACCCGGATCCAGGTCACAGACGAGACCCTGCGCGCCACGACATACGAGGTGCCCGTTCCAGACCGAGGTCAGGGAGCGACCCTGGCGAAGAAGGTCGACGAGGTCGCCATCGTACGGGCGGGTGGGGCCGTTGCGGGCGCCGATGCTGCGGGCGTCGACGCTGATTCGAAGGCAGAGGGTCTCGGCATAGTGGTACCGGTGGCGGCCCTAGCGGTCACTATTGTCCTGGGAACTGGAATCGTCGCGGCGCTCAGGCGTCGGGACAGGTGAGAGCTCTCAGATAGCGAAGCCCATATGGGCCAGGGCGTAGCGGAGGATGTGCTCCTGCCCGTGGCACATCTCGCCGACGATATCGGGGCGCAGAGTCTCCTCCGGAGTCAGCCAGTCGAGGCTCAGCGCATCTGCGCGGGGAGTGCATTCCCCGCGGACCTCGAGGATGAAGCACATCGAGATCGCATGCTGTCGCGGGTCATGGAGAAGAGATGTCCCCTCAGTGGGGAAGTACTCCGCGATGTGGAATGGTGAGATCGCGGGTGGGATGACCGGCAGGGCCATGGGGCCGAGATCATTCTCTGCGTGGCGCATCAGTGCTGTGCGGATGCTCTCATGGAAGCGGATGCGTCCGCCGACGACCTCTCGTCCCAAGGTTCCGTCATCAAGACTGCGCAGCAGCAGTCCGATTCGCTCGACGTTTCCTGATTCGCCCACACGCACGGGGATCGCGTTGACATAGGGGATGGGCAGGCGTCGTCGCAGCTGAGCGAACTCGGCATCATCGAACCAGTTTTCGTCGAAGTCCAGAGCAGTGCGCGTCATTCCTCAATTGTGGCACAGTTCACTGGCGGGCTCGAAGGTCACTGGCGGGCCCGAAGGATCCACCCGAGGGGGCCGGGTGGTGGTGACTCCGTGCGGTCGGGTAAAGTATCTTGATGTCGAGATAAAATTCTGGCCAGACCGTGACAGTGACGTGACGTAGCCTACAGTTGTGTCAGCCACTGGAAGACCTGAACGGTCAAGGACGTTTGAAGGGGTTAACCATGATCGATCATGAAGTCCGCACGCACAAGAGCTCAGAGAACCTGGCTCGCGAAGACCAACTCGCCTGGAAGATAGCCGAGGTCGCATCCGATACGACACCGGTGGACACCGACGTCACCGACATGGTGATCAACCGCGTCATCGACAATGCCTCGGTGGCCGCAGCCTCGGTGCGCCGCTCGGCCCCTCTGCACGCCCGTGAACAGGCACAGACCCACCCGTACTCACCCGGAGCCACCGTCTTCGGTCTGCCCCTGGGCGAGCACTTCTCCCCAGAATGGGCTGCCTGGGCCAACGGGGTCGCCGTTCGTGAACTCGATTTCCATGACACCTTCCTCGCCGCCGAATACTCACACCCCGGCGACAACATCCCACCGGTCCTCGCGGTCGCCCAGCACAAGGGCATCAGCGGCAAGGACCTCATCAACGGCATCGCCACCGGCTACGAGATCCAGGTCGACCTGGTCAAGGGAATGTGCCTGCACGAGCACAAGATCGACCACGTCGCCCACCTCGGCCCATCCGCAGCAGCCGGCATCGGCGCCATGCTCGGCCTCGACACCGAAATCACCTTCCAGGCGATCCAGCAGGCCCTGCACGTGACCACCGCGACCCGTCAGTCCCGCAAGGGCGAGATCTCCTCGTGGAAGGCACACGCACCCGCATTCGCCGGCAAGATGGCCGTCGAATCCGTCGACCGTGCCATGCGCGGCGAAGGCGCGCCCAACCCCATCTACGAAGGTGAAGACGGCTTCATCGCCTGGATCCTGTCGGGCCCCGAGGCCAGCTACACCGTTCCTCTGCCCGGTACGGGCGAGGCCAAGCGCGCAATCCTCGACACCTACACCAAGGAGCACTCCGCCGAATACCAGGCGCAGGCTCTCATCGACCTCGCCCGCAAGCTCGGCGGCCAGATCGAGGACCTGTCGACGATCAAGCGCATCGTCATCCACACCTCGCACCACACGCACAACGTCATCGGCACCGGCGCGAACGACCCGCAGAAGATGGATCCTAAGGCCAGCCGCGAGACCCTCGACCACTCGATCATGTACATCTTCGCCGTGGCGATGGAGGATCAGGGCTGGCACCACGAGCGCTCCTACGCTCCCGAGCGCGCCGGACGGCCCGAGACAGTCAAGCTGTGGCACAAGATCGAGACCACCGAGGACAAGGAATGGACTCGCCGCTACCACTCGACCGATCCCAATGAGAAGGCCTTCGGCGGCCGCGTTGAGATCGAATTCGAGGACGGCTCGACCCTCGTCGACGAGATCGCCGTGGCCGACGCGCACCCCTTCGGTGCCCGTCCCTTCGCCCGCGCGAACTACATCGAGAAGTTCACAACCCTGTCCGAGGGCATCCTCACCGGTGCCGAGCAGACTCGCTTCATCGACCTGGCCGAGAACCTCGAGAACCTCGACGCCAAGGGTGTGGCCGAACTGAGCTTCACCGTCGACGGACTCGAGCACACCGGTTCGAAGGGAATCTTCTGATGTTGGGAGCAACAGCAACGCCGGCCGAGCGCCGCGCGAAGTTCCGCGAGCTCCTCGCCGGTGACCAGATCGTGCAGTTCCCCGGCGCCATCAATCCGATCAATGCTCAGATCATCGAGCAGACCGGCTTCGAAGGCGTCTACATCTCCGGCGGTGCCTTCTCCGCAGCCATGGGTCTGCCCGATATCGGACTGACCAGCCTCACCGAGGTGGCCGACCACGGACGCAACATCGCCCGGGTGACGAATCTGCCGACCTTCATCGACGCCGACACCGGCTGGGGCGAAGCCATGAACGTGGCGCGCACCATCCAAGAATTCGAAGACGCCGGAATCTCGGGCATGCACCTCGAGGATCAGGTCAATCCGAAACGCTGCGGCCACCTCGACGGCAAAGAGGTTGTCACCGTTGCCGAGATGAGCAAGCGCATCAAAGCCGCCGTCAAGGGCCGCCGGGACGAGAACTTCGTCATCAGCGCCCGCACGGACTCCCGCGCGGGCGAGGGCCTCGACGCGGCGATCGACCGCGCGAAGGCCTACGTCGACGCGGGGGCGGACCTGATCTTCCCCGAAGCCATGCGTGATCTGAGCGAATTCGAGAAGTTCGCCAGCAGCGTGGATGTGCCGATTCTGGCGAACATGACAGAATTCGGAAAGAGCGAACTGTTCACGACCGAGCAGTTGGCGAACGTCGGAGTCAAAGTCGTGATCTATCCGGTCACCACTCTGCGTCTCGCCATGGGTGCGATCAAATCGGGCCTGCAGACCATTCGCGAGCAGGGCACCCAGGTGGATCTGCTCGAGGGAATGCAGACCCGTGCGGACCTGTACGACACGATCGACTACGCTGCGTACAACGATTTTGACGCTGCCGTATTCAACTTTTCACAGGAGGGTCACCAGTGACCGAAGAAATCAAGAAGGGCCTCGCCGGCGTCGTCGTCGACACCACGGCCGTTTCGAAAGTAGTCCAGGAAACGAACTCGCTCACCTACCGCGGTTACCCCGTGCAGGAGCTCGCCGCCAAGTGCAGCTCCGAGGAAGTCTCCTACCTGATCTGGAACGGCGAACTGCCGACCGCGGCTCAGCTCGAGGAGTTCACGGCCCGCGAACGTGCTCAGCGGACCATCGACGACAAGCTTGTCCAGCTCATCCTCGACCTGCCCAAGGACTGCCACCCGATGCACGTGGTGCAGACCGCTGTGGCCTACCTCGGTGCTGTCGACCCCGATGCCGACGTGGAGGGTGCCGAGGCCAACCTCGCGAAGGCCGAGCGTCTCTACGCACAGCTGCCGACGATCGTGGCCATCGACCACCGTCGCCGCCACGGACTCGATCCGATCGCCCCGACGAAGGACCTCGGCTACGCCGCGAACTTCTTCAAAATGGTCTTCGACGAGGTTCCCACCGAGGAGGTCGTGCGCTGCTTCGACATCTCGATGATCCTCTATGCGGAGCACTCGTTCAACGCTTCGACGTTCACCAGCCGCGTCATCACCTCCACGACGTCCGACCTGTACTCGGCGGTCGCCGGTGGCATCGGCGCTCTCAAGGGGCCCCTGCACGGCGGCGCCAACGAGGCCGTCATGGCGATGCTCGAAGAGGTCGGCACCGCCGACAAGGCTTCGGCCTGGATCGACGACGCTCTGGCCAACAAGGCCAAGATCATGGGCTTCGGTCACCGCGTCTACAAGAACGGCGACTCGCGTGTGCCGACCATGCGCAAGGCCTTCGAAAACATGGTCGCGGCCAAGGGTGCAACCGATCTTCTCGACCTCTACAACGCCTTCGAATCCGACTTCGTTGAGCGCAAGGGCATCTATCCGAACCTCGACTACCCTTCGGGTCCGGCGTACCATCTCATGGGCTTCGACACCGATCAGTTCACCCCGATCTTCGTCATGGCCCGCATCACCGGATGGACCGCTCACATCATGGAGCAGCAGGCCGACAACGCCCTGATCCGTCCGCTGAGCGCCTACGACGGTCACGACCAGCGCGAAGTTCCCGAGGACCGGGGCTGACGCTCCAGCGTTGAAAGGCTACGCACATGACCGCTGACGGCACTTACCGTCCGGTCGATCTCGAGGGTTTCGACTTCACCGTCACAGGTGGAGTCGGAACCCTCGTCATTGATCGACCCGAAAAGCGCAACGCCATCTCCCGTCCGATGTGGCGGGCGCTGCCGGACATCATCGCCGGTGTCGACGCCGATGACTCGATCGGAGCGCTGGTGATCACCGGTGCGGCCGGGCACTTCTCCGCCGGATCCGACATCGCCGACCTCAACGTCGCACTGGACGACTTCTGGGAGCTCAATTCCACCGCCGAGGCGGCCGTGGCCGATGCCCGAACGACGACCATTGCGGCCATCACCGGCAACTGCGTCGGCGGGGGCACCGAGATCGCCGCTGCCTGCGACATCCGCATCGCCGCCCCCGGCTCGATCTTCGGCGTCACCGCAGCGAAACTCGGCCTCGTCTACCCGCCGGGACCGACCCGCCGTCTGGCCGCTGTCCTCGGTGACTCCTGGGCCAGGTACCTCCTGGTCACGGCCTCGATCGTGAAGTTCGAGACGATGCGCGATCTCGGTTTCTTCCATGAGGTCTCCGAGACTCCTGCGGAATCGGCGCAGACGATGGGGGAGAAGATCGTCGGACTCTCACGTCTGACCCAGATCGGGTCGAAGGCGATCCTCGCAGGCGAGCTGAGTGACGAAGCTAGTCCACCGCAGTGGCTCGACGACGCCTATCGGGACGAGATCACGCGCGGCCAGGAGGCCTTCTTCGCCAAACGTGCGCCCGAGTTCGGCTTTGCGGCAACGGACTGGTCGGCCGGGTGAGTCCTCTCGGGAACTGCTTCCCAGAGCGGGAGCTGACCTCAGAAATCCTGCATACTGTGGTTAAACTGATCGAATGCGCCTAGCAGTCCTCGATATCGGGTCCAACAGCGTCCACCTCCTCGTGGTCGACGCCCATGTCGGAGCCCCTCCCTTGCCCGCCACCTCCCACAAAGAGGTCCTGCGTCTCGCCGAGTACCTCGGTGACGATGGAATGATCGACACCGCCGGACAGGAACGGCTGCACAGCTTCATCGCCGAGGCAGTAGAGATCGCCGAGGACCAGGGGTCGGAACAGATCCTGGCGTTCGCCACCTCGGCGGTCAGGGACGCACCGAACGGTGCCGAACTCATCGAAGCGATCAACTCACAGCTCGGTGTCACCCTCAACGTGATGTCGGGCAAGGACGAGGCCCGAGTCACGTTCCTCGCCGTCAGACGCTGGTTCGGCTGGTCGGCCGGGAAGATCCTGCTGCTTGACATCGGCGGAGGTTCCCTTGAGATCGCCGCCGGACAGGACGAATATCCGGAAGCCGCAGTGTCCGTGCCGCTGGGCGCCGGTCGCACCTATTCCGAATTCCTCCCCGACCCTCTGCCCAGCGCCGAGGACATTCACAGTCTGCAGAAATACGCCCGGTCCCAAATCGGGCGCATCGCCGGCAAGATCAACCGAGTGGGCTCCGCCGATCAAGTCGTGGGATCGTCGAAGACATTCCGGTCGCTGGCCCGGATCGCGGGTGCGGCACCGAGCGGGGACGGCATCTACGCCCCACGCAAACTCTTCCGCCGCGACCTCTCAGGAATCATCGAGACCCTGTCCTCACGGACCCCGGAAGAGCGTGCGACGCTGCCGGGGGTCTCTCAGGCGCGGGCCGGTCAGGTCCTGGCCGGCGCCATCGTCGCCGACGCCGCCTTCGCGATCTTCGATGTCAATGTCATGAATATCTCACCATGGGCACTGCGCGAAGGCATCATCATGCGCAAACTCGACCTGCTCGATTCCGCGGAGACCTCCTCGGCGATGCGGGTGGAGCTGGTCTGAGCCCTTTCGCAATTGAGCGTTGTGTTTCCCTTCTGCGCATTGCCTGTTAGATTTTTCCTAACTGCCGTGCACGGACCACATGTTGAAACCCGGGCGCAATAATGGTGGGAACGCACACGCTCCGAGAAGGAAAAGAACTGTCAATGCGAAATGGCGAGTTGTCCCCATCGTTCCGCGATGAAGCACTGCACACCCTTGAGAACACATCCCCCGACAACCCCCTGGACGTCTTCGTCGTGGGCGGCGGCGTCACCGGAGCCGGCTCCGCGTTCGATGCGGCCACCCGCGGACTGAAGGTCGGGGTCGTCGACGCCAAGGACTGGGCCTCGGGCACCTCCTCGCGGTCCTCGAAGCTCATGCACGGCGGACTGCGCTACCTCGAGATGCTCGACTTCAAGCTCGTGGCCGAGGCGCTGAAGGAACGCGACCTCCTCCTCCAGCACACGGCTCCCCATCTGGTCGAGCCCGTCGCCTTCGTCTTCCCCTTCGAACACCGTCTCATCGATCGTGCCTTCATCGGCTCGGGCGTTCTGCTCTACGACACAATGGCCACCCGGCCCGGCCGCAAACGCGCCGTGCCGATGCACCGGCACCTGGGCAAGAAGGCATTGTCATCGCATTTCCCCGGTCTTGCCGACGAGGCCGCCGTCGGTGCCCTCGAATACTACGATGCGAAGGTCGATGACGCCCGCTTCGTGATGACGCTCATCCGCTCGGCCGCAGGCTACGGTGCCGCGGCGGCCAACCACGTGTCCGTCATCGACTACCTCCACGACGGCGACAGGGTCTCCGGCGTCCGCGCCCGGGATGAGATGACCGGCCGCGAGTTCGATATCCACGCTCGCCGCACGATCCTGGCCGGGGGAGTCTGGACCGAGGAACAGCAGGACCTGGCCCAGGCCGACGCCGGTCTGAAAGTGCTCGCCTCCAAGGGCGTGCACATCACCGTCGACCAGGACAAGATCAAGGCGGACCCGAACACCGGCATCATCTCGAAGACGGAGAAGTCCGTGCTCTTCGTGATCCCGTGGGAGGGCTACTGGGTCATCGGCACCACGGACACACCGTGGGACCAGGACGTCGACTCACCGGTGGCCAACTCCGACGACATCGAATACCTGCTCAAGCACGCGAACGCGATCCTGACCGAGAAGCTCACCCGCAACGACGTCATCGGCGTCTACTCCGGCCTCCGCCCGCTGCTGCAGCCCGTGGTCAAGGAGGGTCAGGCCTCGACGAAGGTCTCGCGCGAACACACGGTGATGGAGGTCGAACCCGCGCTGGCTGCGATCGCCGGCGGCAAGTTCACGACCTATCGCGTGATGGCCGAAGACGTCGTCGACTTCGTCCTCGGCGACGATGCGAAGGACCGGCGCTCACTGACCGAATCGATTCCGCTGCTCGGCGCCCAGGGAGTCGGTGCCGTGAGACGCGGACAGTCCGGCATCGCCGAGAAGTACGGCTGGGACGAAGACCGTGTGCAGCGACTCATCCGCCGCTACGGCACCCTGGTCGAGGACATCTTCGACCTCGTCGACGAGGACCCCGAGCTCGGCCGGCCGCTGCCGGGAGCGCAGCGCTACCTCCGCGCCGAAGCCCACTACGCGGCGAGCTCGGAAGGGGCCGTCCACCTCGGCGATATTCTGGAGCGCCGGATGCGACTCAACTACGAGGTCAGGGACCGCGGCAAGGCCGCCGCCGAGGCGGTCGCCGCCATCGTCGCTCCGATCCTCGGCTGGGACGCGGACCGAGAGGCGAGTGAAATCGCGGGCTTCAACGCCCACGTCGATGCGCAGATCACCGCGGAAACCACCCACGACGATGCCTCAGCCGCGGCGCTGGTCGAGGAGTCCCTCAAACCGCAGTAACCGCACACAGGAAAAACAAACAATAGGAGTTTGTGAGATATGGGTACCATATTCCTCTACGAAATCGCCGGCACGGCAATGCTCATACTGCTCGGCGTCGGCGTCGTCGCCAATGTCGTTCTGGGCAAGACGAAGGGCAATGGGGGAGGATGGCTCCTCATCTCGTTCGGCTGGGGCCTGGCCGTCTTCGCCGGTGTCTTCGTCGCCTTCAAGACCGGAGCGCACATCAACCCGGCTGTGACCTTCGGCATCCTCGCCAGCGGAGCCGAAGAGTACGCTCCCGGCATCGCCGTGAACTTCGGCAACACCGTCGCCTACCTGGCGGCGGAGATGATCGGTGCGATGATCGGTGCCTTCCTCGCCTGGGCCGTGTACAAGAAGCACTACGACGAGGAGAAGGAAGCCGGCAACATCCTCGGCACCTTCTCCACCGGCCCTGAGGTCCGCAGCTACGGCTGGAACTTCGTCACCGAGGTCATCGCCACCTTCGTCCTCGTCTTCGTCATCCTGCTCTTCGGAGAGACCCCGCACGAATTGGGACCACTGGCCGTCGGCCTCCTCGTCGTCGCCATCGGCGCCTCACTGGGTGGGCCCACCGGCTATGCGATCAACCCCGCCCGTGACCTCGGGCCCCGCATCGTCCACGCTCTGCTGCCGATCCCGAACAAGGGCAGTTCCGACTGGGCTTACTCATGGGTGCCGGTCGCCGGCCCCATCGTCGGCGGCGTCATCGCCGGCGTGGCCTCGCAGGCCTTCGTCTGAGCCACCAGCACCATTGACACACATCGAGACACAGGAGTCAGAATGAGTCAGGAAAAGTACATCCTCGCCATCGACCAGGGCACCACCTCGTCGCGGGCCATCGTCTTCGACCACGACGGTCAGATCGTGTCCTCGGGCCAGCTCGAGCACGAACAGATCTTCCCCCGTGCCGGCTGGGTCGAACACGACCCGATGGAGATCATCAGGAATACGAACGAGGCGATCGGTCAGGCCCTGACCCGCGCCGACATCAACCGCCACCAGCTCGAAGGCGTGGGGATCACGAATCAGCGTGAGACCACTGTCATCTGGAACAAGAACACCGGCAAGCCCGTCTACAATGCGATCGTCTGGCAGGACACCAGAACTCAGAAGATCTGCGACGAGCTCGCCGGGGACGAGGGGCCAGACAAGTACAAGGAGCGGGTCGGCCTTCCTCTGGCCACCTACTTCGCCGGACCGAAGGCCAAATGGGTCTTCGACAACGTGGACGGAGTCAAAGAGTCCGCCGAGGCCGGGGAACTGCTCTTCGGCACCATGGACACTTGGGTGATCTGGAACCTCACCGGCGGCGTCAACGGCGGAATCCACGTCACCGACGTCACGAATGCCTCGCGCACGATGCTCATGAATGTCAAGAGCCTCGACTGGAACGCCGACATCGCCGGCGACATGGGCATCCCCGTGTCGATGCTGCCGGAGATCAAGTCCTGCTCGGAGGTCTACGGCTACGGCGCCAAGAACGGTCTCATCATCGACACCCCGATCTGCGGCATCCTCGGTGATCAGCAGGCGGCGACCTTCGGCCAGGCATGCTTCGAGAAGGGGCAGGCCAAGAACACCTACGGCACCGGCAACTTCATGCTCATCAACACCGGTACCGAGCCTGTGGCCAGCAAGAACGGTCTGCTGACGACAGTGGCCTACAAGATCGGCGACGCCGAGGCGGTCTATGCCCTCGAGGGATCCATCGCCGTGACGGGTTCGCTCGTGCAGTGGCTGCGCGACAATCTCGGAATCATCTCCGCCGCCCCCGAGGTCGAGACCCTGGCGAAGCAGGTCGATGACAACGGCGGCTGCTACATCGTGCCGGCCTTCTCCGGACTCTTCGCCCCGCATTGGGAATCCGACGCGCGTGGTGTGATGGTGGGCCTGACCCGTTACGTCAACAAGAATCACATCGCTCGTGCGGCTCTCGAATCGGTGGCGTTCCAATCCCGTGAGGTCCTCGATGCGATGGATCTCGATTCGGGTGTTGCGCTCACCGAGCTCAAGGTCGACGGCGGCATGGTCGCCAACGAGACCCTCATGCAGTTCCAGGCCGACCTCCTCGGCGTGCCCGTCATCCGTCCCGAGGTCGTCGAGACCACGGCCCTGGGCGCGGCTTACGCGGCGGGCATCGCCGTGAAGTTCTGGAACGGCGAGGACGATGTCAAGGCCAATTGGCGCGAGGGCAAACGGTGGGAGCCGTCCATGGGCGAGGACAAGGTCGCTCGCGTCTACCGTCTGTGGAACAAGGCCGTCGAGAAGTCGAAGAAGTGGGTCGACGAGGACGTCGAAGAGCTCCAGGGCTGATCCCTCGCCGAGGTGGGCCTCAGCCGAGGTCGATCGTGAACATGCGCTCTGGCACCGCCGGGGACACACCGTCGAAGACGTGGGTGATCTCCGTGCGGTGCCAGCCATGTTTGGCATAGAAGCGCATCGCGCGCACATTGCCTTCGGCAACCATGAGATAAGCGTGGGTGAACCCCAGAGCCCGCAGCTCGTCCTCCAAGGCGTGGAGGAGCAGCTCGCCGGCACCGGTGCCGAAGGTGTCGGGATGGAGATTGATCGACGCCAACTGCCCCAGTCCTGTGGCGTCGGGGAGCCGGTCGAGCACCTCGGCGGTGTCCCGGGGCGGGCACACACCGCCGAAGCCGAAGACCCTGTCCTCGGCGGAGGTGCTGCCGTCGGTTGCCACCGCGACCAGCGTCGACATCGGATTCTGTTCGTCGCTGAGATTCCTGGTCCACCCTGCGGTCTGCCGATCGATGTCGAGGGAGTCGAGGATCGTATCCGCCATGATGCCGCGGTAGGCGGCAGTCCACGCTGCGATGTGGATTTCGGCGATCTGGGCGGCATCATCGACGCGGGCGCGGCGAACTCGACAATCAGGCATTGATCCAGTTTAGCGACTTCAGGGCTTATGCTTTCTGAGGGAATATGGAATCTTCGAGGGCTAAACTGGGTGAGATGAGCAGGGCGAAACGGTCGAAGTCAGCACGCAAGGTGTACACCGCCAAGAATTCCGCGCGGTCCAATTCGCGACGGCACCGTGAGTACTTCGACAGCCATGAGGTCTACGACCACGAGACTCAGCACAGTTCGGAGCACCGGATCCGAATCGGCCTCTCGAGCTCCTCGGTGTCGCCGATGACCGTGGCCGAGACTTTCTCCCAAGCGGCCAAGCTCGGCTACGACGGTGTCGAGATCATGGTCACCCACAATGCCGAGACACGGGATGTCGACCTCATCAACGGTCTGGCCGCAGACACCGGTCTCGAAGTGATGTCACTGCATGCGCCGACCCTGCTCTTCCTGCCTCGCGTTCTGCACAAGGACCACTGGGAGAAGCTGCGCATCACCGCGAACCTTGCCAAGGCGGTCGGAGCCAAGACCGTGGTGCTGCACCCGCCGTTTCGGTGGCAGGGGGAGTATGCTCTGGGGTTCGTCGATGGCGTGCGGCAGGTGTCGGAGGAGACCGGAGTCGTTCTCGCTGTGGAGAACATGTACCCCTGGCGCGCTGGCGTGCGCGAGGTCCTCGTCTACTATCCCGACTGGAATCCCCTCGACGAGGACTACGATGCGCTGACCTTCGACTTCTCCCATGCCTCGACGGCCGGAATGAATGCCGTCGAAACCGTGTCGGAGATCTTCGACAAACTGCGCCACGTCCACCTCACCGACGGCTCCGGATCCCTCAAGGACGAACACCTGATCCCCGGCGCCGGCACCATGCCTGTGGCCGAAACCCTGCAGCTTCTGGCCAAACGCAACTGGTCCGGCGACGTCGTCGTCGAAGTCAACACGCGCTTCGTGTCGAAGAAGTCCACCAGGGAGCAGATGCTCGTCGACTCCCTCGCCTTCGCCCGCACCCACCTCGGGCTCGAGACCGAGGACAGCCACCGCAATGCCTCGAGTCATGTGCGTACGAGCGAAACCCGTACGAGTGAGATGCGCGCCAACGACGAACAGTCGAACTTCTGAACGCACCACGAACCAGTCAACGAACATCGAACAACCACAGAAAGGCAGGTCTGATTTGACCTCCATCGCCTCCATCGGCACCGGAAACATGGGCACGGCACTGATCAAGGGAATCCTGAGCGCCGACGAGAAGCTCGACGTTCGCGCGACAACGAACTCGGCCGCCTCGGCGAAGCGACTCGCAACGGAACTCCCGAGCGCCACCGTCACCTCGGCGGAGGACGATGCCGAGGCCAACCGGAAAGCCGCCGCAGGCGCTGACTTCGTCTTCCTCGGGGTCAAACCCTGGATGATGGCCGAGACAGTGCGGGACCTGGCCCCGAGCCTGAGCGCCGACACAGTGCTCGTGTCGATGGCCGCCGGCGTCGCCATGGCCGACCTGGCCGCTCTGGCTCCCGAGAGCCCGATCGTGCGCATCATGCCCAACACCCCCAGCTCCATCGGGCGCGGCGTCATTGCGCTGGCCCCCTCCGCCGAGGTGGCCGAGACGACCGCGGAGACTCTGCGGGCCCTGCTGTCCGGGGCCGGTCTCGTCGTGGAACTGGACGAGACCGAGATTCCCGCCATGACCGGGATCTCCGGTTCAGGTGTGGCCTACTTCTTCCTCCTGGCGGAGACGATGATCGCGGCCGGTGTGAAGATGGGGCTGAGCGAGGAGACCGCCAAGCAGATGGTCGTGGCCACCGCAGACGGAGCCGGACGGCTCCTGACCGAGAAGCCGGACCCAAGCGCACTGCGGCAGGCCGTGTCCAGCAAGGGCGGTACCACACTCGCCGGGCTGAACACCTTCATCGATGCGGGAATCTTCGACATCGCCGAGGCGGCTGCGCAGGCCGCGGGCGACCGCTCCCTCGAGATGGAGAAGGAGAACTCCGAGGTCATCAACGGCTGATAGCCAAGGCCAACCCGGCAGCCCGGGGCAGCGCGGCAGTGCGAATCAGGGAAGGGCCCCGGCCGACCTTGCGATGGACACCGCCTCATGCCGGGTGCCGGCCGAAAGTTTGACCATGGCCGTATTCAGGTAGGACTTCACGGTCGACTCCCGCAGTCCCAGCCCCTCGGCGATCCGGACATTCGACCATCCCAATGCCACATGCGAGAGAATGTCGGTTTCCCTGGGGGAGAGGCTGACAGTGGGCGTCGGGTTCGGGAACAGATCTGAATTGTGGCCGGAGAGGATATCGGCCAGGCGGTTCTCCACGACGGTCAGTCGCTGGCGCATCTCGGTCTCATCGACGCCTGAACGGATCGAGCGCAGCTCCGCATAGGTGCGGCGCAGAGCTTCCCTGCTCGAGGACTCGAGATCGGAGTACAGGCGCTCGGGCTCGACTGGTTCCTCGGGTTGTGGGGGCTGATCGAGCCGACCCAGATCCACTGACAGCTGCCTGACACGTTTGACCAGGTCGCTCGTCTGCGGCGCCGCAGAGTTGTAGTTCATGCGATGACCGCAGTAGATCATGCCAGTGACGTCACCGCCGCGCAGCGTCGGGACGGCGATGAGAACCTTGATTCCCTCGCCGAGGATCTCTTCGTCGTAATGATGGGTGATGAAGGGGTCGAGTCCGTAGTCCTTCGTCAGCTGTGGGGTGCCTTCTGTCAGCGCCCGTCCGCCGAGCCCGCGTCCGGAGCTGACGATGAGCGAGGAGAGGCGATCTTTGCCCCCTCCGGCCACTGCTTGCACGGAGACCTCGCCTCCTTCGACCATGCCGCCGAAGACGACATCACCGGTCCCGCTTCGATGCAGAGAGTCGATGGCCTCGACATAGAGTCGACGTGATTCGGTCTTCAGCGCCCGAGATTCTCTGGTTTTGGCATTCATGTGAACAAGCTACCAACTTTCGGTGGTATTCCCCAGCGCCAACTGACCGTTAGTTTAAAGCTGTGTGATTCAGACCACTGATGCTCGACGCACGTTTCGAATGGAGAAGCAATGACCGATCCCGTCAGTACTCGGGTCGATTTCCTCGTCGAAGAGGAGAATCCCGAATTCAAAGCACTCAAGCGCAAACGGTTCTCGGTGGTGATACCACTGTCGATCGGATTCATGGCGTGGTACTTCCTCTACGTCATCCTGAGCACCTACGCGCACGATTTCATGTCCACGAAGGTCATCGGTGAGATCAACCTCGGGCTGATCCTCGGACTCCTGCAGTTCGTGACGACCTTCGCGATCACGATGTTCTACGTCTCGTTCGCGAACAAGAAACTCGATCCGCCGGCCTCGGCGATCCGTGAACGCCTCCAGCAGCAGTCGGAAGGAACCACCCCATGAGCACAGTCGCCATAGGAGACCTCTTCGCTTCCAGTCTCGACAAAGTGTCCCAAGGCGTGACCGAGGTCGAGAACAACCCGGTTCTCAACATCACGATCTTCGCGGCTTTCGTCGCGGTGACGATGTTCATCGTCCTGCGAGCCAGCCGGAACAACAAGTCGGCCTCCGACTACTACGCGGGCGGCAGGTCCTTCACCGGCCCGCAGAACGGATTCGCGATCTCAGGTGACTACCTGTCTGCGGCCTCGTTCCTGGGCATCTGCGGCGCCATCGCGGTCAACGGCTACGACGGCTTCCTGTACTCGATCGGCTTCCTCGTCGCCTGGCTCGTCGCCCTGCTCATCGTCGCAGAGCTGATGCGCAACACGGGCAAGTTCACGATGGCCGACGTGCTGTCGTTCCGCCTCAAACAGCGCCCTGTGCGGATGGCGGCAGCCCTGTCGACCCTGGCGGTCTGCTTCTTCTATCTACTGGCCCAGATGGCCGGAGCCGGTGGCCTGGTGTCGCTGCTCATGGGCATCGACGGCAAGGTCGGCCAATCGCTGGTCGTCGCCGTGGTCGGTGCGCTCATGATCATCTACGTGCTCGTCGGCGGGATGAAGGGAACGACCTGGGTGCAGATCGTCAAAGCGGTGCTGCTCATCCTCGGTGCCTTCGCAATGACCATCTGGGTGCTCGCGCTCAACGGCTTCAACCTGTCGACGCTGCTCTCTTCAGCAGTCAACAATTCGGGCGTGGGCGAGGCCATCCTCGAACCGGGACAGAAGTACGGTGAGAATCCGCTCGACTTCATCTCCTTGGCGCTTGCGCTGGTCCTCGGCACCGCCGGTCTGCCCCACGTCCTGATGCGCTTCTACACGGTGCCTTCAGCGAAGGAGGCTCGTCGTTCGGTCGTCTGGGCGATCTGGCTCATCGGTGGGTTCTACCTGTTCACCCTCATCCTCGGATACGGTGCGGCGGCACTCGTGGGTGCCGACGCGATCGAGAACGCACCGGGCGGAGTGAATTCGGCGGCACCGCTGCTGGCGCTCCACCTCGGCGGGCCCATCCTCATGGGCTTCATCTCGGCTGTGGCCTTTGCGACGATCCTCGCGGTTGTTGCAGGTCTTGCAATCACCGCGGCTGCATCCTTTGCCCACGACATCTACGCCAGCGTCATCAAGAAGGGCAAGGTCGAGGACCCCGATGCGGAGGTCAAGATTGCGCGCCGGACGGTCGTCGTCATCGGTGCTGTGGCGATCATCGGCGGCATCGGAGTGCAGGGCCAGAACATCGCGTTCCTCGTGGCACTCGCCTTCGCCGTCGCGGCCAGTGCGAACCTGCCGACGATCATCTACTCGCTGTTCTGGAAGCGCTTCACCACGCGCGGTGCGGTGTGGTCGATCTACGGCGGTCTGGGATCGGCGATCCTGCTGATCGCGTTCTCGCCGGTCGTCTCCGGTTCGGAGACCGCGATGATATCGAGCGCTGACTTCGTGATCTTCCCCCTGTCGAATCCCGGAATCATCTCGATTCCACTCGGCTTCCTCCTCGGCTGGATCGCGTCTGTCACCGACAAGACCGAGGAGAGCCCTGAGCTCGCAGCGGAGATGGACGTGCGCGCCCACACCGGTTTCGGCGCAGAGGAGGCAAACGAGCACTGAGTGTGCTGGTGCGTCCGCATCGGACGCAGCTCAGTCAGCGTGGCATTGCACTGAAAGTGGCATTGCACTGAGCGGGACACCGAGCGCGGAAACTTCTGAGGGGGCGGCTGTGGCCGCCCCCTCAGAAGTTTCCGCAGCGCGGGCGAAAGGCGTTGTCGCAGATGGCCGTATGCAGGAAGGTGGGGCCACCGTGCCTCGACTTCGTGCCGAGGATATACACTGGGGAGCGAGTCGTCAGGGGTGACCCATTGTCGCAGCACATCATCAGTGCTGGTGGGCCTGCTTCCCGGCGGCGATATGCGGGCGTAGCTTAATGGTAGAGCCTCGGCTTCCCAAGCCGATGACGCGGGTTCGATTCCCGTCGCCCGCTCCAGTGGCTCTTTCCGGTCGCCCATTCCAGTGGCTCTTTCCGGTCGCCCATTCTGAGGCGTTCCAGTCTTTTCTGAGGCCCTGCCTGCGCCGAAGAGCACAACCGCTAGGCGAACATGCATTCGTTCGTCATGTGTGCTCTACCCGCGCACTTATGTCCAGCGGTTGTGCAGGCCGCCATCAGAAGTCGGCACCGCGCAACGCGAGAAGGACAGGCAGTCATTGGTACTGTGCCAGCCCGGCGGTGGTGATTTCTTCGCTTCGTCCTGCGTCTCTGGCTGTCCCGGTGCCCATTGTGCCCTCGCAGTGCCCGCTGCTGACTCGTGTTCGTTTCATCGTGGATGACATATGGACTCGCGTGCATCATGCCTGTGGACGAAGTACCGGTTTCCACAGGGATGTGCGAGTCTCTTGAATGGCGCCGGGTCCGAGCTCGAGCATTGACTCATGTACAACATTGTGCGAACTCGACAACTGAATGCCCAAGGGGTTCTCAGCCGGGCCATCAGAAGTGCGGTCGGCTGTTGCCTGCTCAAGCTCACACACGGGATGTACTCGATCGTCGCCAGGTGCCAGAACCCACGTCACAGCAGAATTGGGAACCTCATCAGTGACGATGCGTGGATAGAGCAGGTTGGTGCTCAGACGGACGCGTCGGGACGCAAGAGCTTCACTCTCCTCGACACGATCGAGAAGCTGCGGGTCGCGTCATATCCGCTGTACCGGAACGACGATGTGGTGTGCGGAGTCTCGGCGGCCTACATCCATGATCTGCCGCTGTACCGGCCGCCTCGTGGTCTGATCCATGTGGCGAACCCCTCCCTGAGGTGGAAGAGCAATGATCTCTCCCGCACGACCAAGTCGATACCGGCAGAAGACACAGTCCACATCGGCAAACTGGCACTCACCGCACCCGTCAGGACGGCATTCGATCTCATCGGCCAGCTCGGGGAGCCGGAGGCATTTGCCGCGCTGGAGAGGGTCCTGCGAAAGGCGGTGTTCGGTTCGGACATCAACGCCGACAATGCGGCGCGATTCGGTTATCCGAAGAACACCGAGTTGATGGCTCGGGCGAAGATGGAGGAGAGTTTTGTTCCGGCGCTCCGAAGGCTCTCGAAAGGCCAGACGCGGGCGGAACGTCTCCTGGTCGGCGTCGGGCCGCTGTCGGAGAGCTACGCTGAAAGCAGATGCGGCTATAACCTTGCGCTCCTGAAGATTGAGGGTTTCGATCAGCAAGTCGATGTGTTCGATGGCAGTCGCCACATCGCGCGAGTTGATTTCATGCACAGGGAGACGAAGACGATCATCCTTGTTGATGGTGTCACGAAGTACGTCGACCACGGGTTCTCACTCATGCGAAAAGAATCGGCACAGTACAACCGGCTCATCGCGATGGGGTATCGAATCATCCGACTCAGCTTCGATGAAACTCTCGATCTGGAAGCCCTGGCCACCAAACTGTTCGGTCAAGCACCGTGGCTGCGCGCCGCCCGGAGCCGCTGAGCAGACGTGGTGAATCGCTCCTGCGAAGCTGTGAAGTCCAATTGCGGAGCTTCAGCTTGCCAAACGTGTATTCGTTCGTCATGTGTGCCCTACCTGAGCACGTTCGGCAAGCGGATCCTATCTGCCCTGCTGTGCCGCGCGCGTTTGGTGTCCGCACCGCAACGGTCCCGCGCACAGCACACTGCGCACAGGCCCAGCGCCGCAGCGCCGCACTGGCCCAGCCCCGCAGCGCACAGACCCAGAGCCACGGCCCCGCAAGCAGCCACAGCCCCGCAAGCGCCCCAGAACCACAGCGCCGCACAGGCCCAGCCCCGCAAGCACCCCAGCTCCGCAAGCTCCCCAGCGCCCCAGGGCGCCCTACGGGCGGCCGGCGAAACGTCCCAGCAGCTCCACGTGGCCGGCGACGATGAGAAGGTCCTGCTTGCCCACGCGGGTCGTGGGCTCGGCGTAGGTGAAGTCACGGCCGGGGCTCTTGATGCCCACGATCGTCACGCCGTACTTGTCGCGCACCCCCGACTCGCTGAGGGTGAACCCCTGGATCTCACGCGGGGGCCGCATCTTCACGACCGCGAAGTGGCCCTCGTCGAATTCGATGTACTCCATCATCCGCGAGCTCACCAGGTGCGCCACGCGTCGTCCGGCATCCGATTCGGGGTAGAGCACGTGGTGGGCACCGATGCGGTGGAGGATCTTGCCGTGCGCGGGGGAGATGGCCTTCGCCCACACCTGGCCCACGCCCAGATCGACGAGGTTGGCCGTCGTCAGCACGCTGTCCTCGATCGAGGTCCCGATGCCGACCACGGCCGTGGAGAAGTCACTGGCACCTACCTGCCGCAGCGCATCGATGTTCGTGGCATCGGCTTCGACGACGTGGGTGAGCTTTCCGCTCCAGTCCTTGACCAGTTCGGCACTGTGCTCGATCGCCATGACCTCTCGGCCGAGCTTCGCCAGCGTGGCCGCGGTCGATGATCCGAAGCGTCCGAGGCCGATGACCAAGATTGAAGTGTGTTCGTTAGCCAACGACCGGCCTTTCTTCGGGATAGCGGTACAGGCGAAGCGAGTCCTGCATGGACAGGGCTGCCGCCAGTGTAATCGTACCGAGACGGCCGATGAGCATAATTACGGACAGGCAGTACAGCCCCACCTCATCGACAGTGGAAGACACGCCGGAGCTCAGTCCGACGGTGCCGAACGCGGAGATCACCTCGAACAGCACTTTGTCGAGTGGCTCTGCACTGATCTGGAGCATCGTCAGGGTACCGATGAAGACGATGATCGCACCCGTGAGCAGAACCGAGATGGAGAGCTTGATCGTCGACGAGGTCAGGCGCCGACCGAAGACGTGCACGTTCTGCAGACCTCGGGCCTCAGTGTAGGCGGCCAAGACCAGCACAGCGACGGTCGTGACCTTGATGCCGCCGGCCGTCGACGACGATCCGCCGCCGATGAACATCATGAGGTCCATGAGCAGATGCGAGGACTGACTCATATCCGCGATCTCCATGGTCGAGAACCCGCCCGAACGCGGCATCACCGCCATGAACAGAACCTCGACGAAGGTGTGGCCCGCGTTCTTGTCGCCCAGGGTGGCGGGATTGGCGGATTCGAAGATGAGCAGGAACAGGAGGCCGATGGCCAGGACCGCGGTCGTCGTCGTCAGCGTCAGCTTCGTGTGCAGATCCCACCTCTTCGGATGGTTCCACTGCATCGCGATCATGAGCACGACAGGGAAGCCCAGCGCCCCGACGAAGACACCGAGCATCAGAAGTGAGAGGATCCACGGATCGGAGGCGAAATGGGCTCCGCCGCCGGGGTGGATCGTGAAGCCCGCATTGTTGAACGCGGAGATGGAGTAGAACACCGAATACCACAGTGCATCGCCGATGCTCTCACCGCGGATGAGGAACCGCGGGAAGAAGAGCACCGCCAGAATCGCCTCGGCGGTGACGATGGTGATGACGACGGTCTTCAGAAGGCTGCCGACCTGACCCAGATTGAGCGCCGAGGTGGCCTGCTGGGCGATGAGGCGCTGCCTGACTCCCAGCCTCCGAGAGACCGCCATCCCCAGCACCGAGGCGAGGGTCAAGATCCCAAGACCGCCGACCTGGATGCCGGCGGTGATGACCGAGATTCCGAAGTCCGACCAGTAGATCTCCGTCGCAACCGGCGTCAGCCCCGTCACACAGACGGCCGAGACGGCCACGAACACAGCATTCGCAATGTGCTCGGTCTGGGGCACCGAACCGGGATCGCGCACGCTGGCCGGCAGCATCAGGAGGATCGCGAAAAGCGCCACGACCGCGACGAAGGAGCCGATCGCCAGGCGTGCCGGCGAGGCGACGGCGAGGTCGTCGACGAAGTCGCGGACCCACCGGCCAGGTCGCAGGAGCCGGTCGAAGCGCGGCGTGGAATTCTTTGACACAAGTTCAATGGTAGATGCCGCCGGGCCGGAATCTCCGTAGGTGAGGTGCGCCATATAGCATGGTCTGCATGGCCGATAGCGATGTGTATGTCGTCTGGGACGATGCGGTGACCGGATACAACTTCGGTCCCAGCCATCCCATGCACCCCCTCAGGCTCGATCTGACCGCGAAACTGTCCATGGACTTCGGCCTCTTCGATGCCGATAACGTCCATGTCCACGGCATCGGCGAGGTCGAAGAGGACACTCTGGCGAACCTCCACGACGCGGACTTCATCGCAGCGGTGAAGGCGATCGGGGACGGAGCTGAACTCAGCGACGAGGACGCGAGGAAATACGGCATCGGCACCGAGGACGTCCCCGGCTTCGAGAACATGCACGCGGCCTCGGGGATGCTGTTTCAGGGGTCTGTCGACTCTGCACGGGCGATCACCTCCGGCGACTATCGCCACGCCGTGAATTTCACCGGCGGGATGCACCATGCGATGCCCGATCATGCGAGCGGGTTCTGCGTCTACAACGACATCGCCGGCGCGATCACCGAATTTCTGGGTGCCGGATACGAACGCATCGCCTACATCGACCTCGACGCCCACCACGGGGACGGTGTCGAGCAGTTCTTCTGGGATGATCCGCGGGTGCTGACGATCTCCATGCACGAATCCGGGAAATTCCTGTTCCCCGGCTCCGGCTTCCCCGCAGACATCGGGGGACTGCGCGCGGCCGCCTCGGCGGCCAATATCGCACTGCCCCCGCGCACCCTCGATGCGGACTGGCTGCGGGCCTTCGACGCCACGATTCCCGCGATCGTCGGGGGATTCGAACCGCAGGTCATCGTCTCCCAGCACGGCTGCGACGGGCACCGCAGCGACCCTCTGACGCATATGCGCCTCAGCGTCGATGCGATGCGGGTGGCCACCGAACGGGTCCGTGACCTCGCCGCAGAGCACGCGGACGGCAAGTGGTTGGCAACCGGGGGTGGCGGCTACGCGATCATCGACGTGGTGCCCCGGGCCTGGACCAATCTGCTGGCGATCTCCGCGGGGCTCGACATCGACCCCGGCGCCCGCATCCCCGGCCGCTGGGCCAACTATGCGCAGACGAAGACCGGACGTGAAGCCCCTCTGTCGATGACCGATGGCTTCGACGGGTCCTTCACCCGCTGGTCGAACGGCTTCGACCCCGAATCCGAACTCGACCGAGCCGTGATGGGCACCCGGAAGAACCTGTTCCCGTTCTTCGGCCTCGACGCCTACTTCGACTGAAGTCGGGCCCCGGACCGCCAATTGGCCGATCGTGCGATCACTGTTCCTGAGTTGGCGTGATCACCGCTGTGGATCTCGACACAGTTTTGGGAAAGCAGAGGCCCAAGCGATAGAATCGTACGGTTAGTTCAAAGGGTGGGCACCTGATGTTCACCTCCACCGACGATCACAAGGGGTACCCGCGTGGGCTCAGTCATCAAGAAGCGCCGCAAGCGTATGTCGAAGAAGAAGCACCGTAAGCAGCTTCGCAAGACACGTCACCAGCGTCGCAACAAGAAGTAAGACCGAATAAGGTCCTACGCCCCCGCTCGAATCTGAATTCGGCGGGGTTTGTTGTCGCCCGATGAGGAGTATGCAGTGGTCGCATTGACCTTCCTGACACGCGCCGACTGCCACCTGTGCGACACAGCCAGGGACACCATCGCCGAGGCGGTGGCAGGCAGAGACGTGAGCGTGAGAGAGATCGACATCGACACCGATGACGATCTGTCCGGACAGTACGGTTGGGACGTCCCAGTCGTCCTGCTCGACGGTCGGCAGCACAGCTTCCATCGTGTCGATGCGAACCGGCTGTCCAAGGCCCTCGCGGCCTTGGGCGCATGAGATCGATTGAAGGAGTGACGCGTTTTCGTGGGCGAGATTCTGTCCGCCAACAGCATTGAGGGTGTCTTTCGCAAGGACGTGCCCGAACGCGTCATCTCCCGACTCCCGATCTACCTGCAGACGGTTGAGACGATCGCCGCGACGGGCCAGTCAACCATCTCTTCGGAGGCGTTGGCGGCCCGCAGCGGCGTCTCGTCGTCGATTCTGCGCAAGGACCTGTCCCAGCTGGGACGCTCGGGTCGGCGCGGGGTCGGCTACTCCTGCGAGGATCTCGCCTCGACTCTGCGGACATTCCTCGGCCTCGACCGGGCGCGCACCGTCGCCATCATCGGTGCCGGTCGCCTGGGTTCTGCCCTGGCCGACTACGCAGGATTCAAGCGTCGCGGTCTCTCGTTGACCGCGATCTTCGACACCGATGAGTCCAAGATCGGAACCGTGATCGGCTCTCTGCCGGTCTCCGACCTCATCGAGCTTTCCACCTGGCCCGAGGACATCGACCTCGTCGTCATGGCAGTACCCGCATCCGCGGCACCGGCGGCGGCGCACATCGCCGCCGAGGCAGGCGTGCGCGGCATCCTGAACTTCGCACCCACCGTGCTCGACGCCCCGGACTCGGTTCGGGTGCATCAAGTTGATCTGGCCAGTGAGCTGCAAGTACTCGCATACTATTCGGCGCTTGATTCGGCACCGCTCAATCCAGGTTTTGAGGAGCACAGGAATTGACTCTCTTGGTTCTCGGCATTTCCCATCAGTCGGCTCCGATCGACATGTTGGACGCTCTCGCATTCGGCACCGGCGAGGTCGGAGCACTGCGCACCGACGCTCTGGCCGGTGACAATGTCGAGGGGCTCGCGGTCCTTTCGACATGCAACCGTCTCGAGCTCATCGCCGATGTCACCGCCTTCCACGGCGGGCTCGCCGACCTCGGCGACGCCCTCGTGTCCTCGATCGACAAGGAATGGCAGGACATCGCCGGGCACTTCTATGCCCACTACGACACTCAGGCCCTCGAACACCTGCTCAAGGTCTCCTGCGGCCTGGACTCGATGGCGATCGGTGAAGCCCAGATCCTGGGGCAGCTTCGCTCGACCTTCACCGAATCCCTGCAGGCCGGCGCGCTGACCTCCGGCCTCTCCCATGCGCTGCAGCAAAGCCTGCGGGTGGGCAAACGCGCCCACTCGGAGACCGGACTCGACGAGGTTGCCCGCTCACTCTTCAGCGCCGCGCTCGAAGCCTCTCAGGCTCACATCGGTTCTCTGCGGGCTGCGAATGCGCTGGTCATCGGTGCCGGTGCCATGTCGGGCCTCGTAGTCGCGGGACTGCACAAGGAGGGCGTGGCTCAGACCACCGTGCTCAACCGGACCGTGGACAAGGCGGAGCGCCTCGTCGCCGAGGTCGGCGGTCGGGCCCGCGAACTGACCTCCCGGATCCTGGCCGAGGAGATCGCCGACGCCGATCTCATCATCTCCTGCACCGGTGCCCGCGAAGTCGTCGTCACCCGCGAGGACATCCAGGCCGGCCTGTCCCAGAACCCCAAGGGCGCAGCGAACAAGGCCTTCGTCGATCTTGCTCTGCCGCACGACATCGATCCCACGGTGCGCGAATTCGAGCATGTCGCACTCTTCGGCCTTGGCGAGATCCGGACCATGCTCACCAGCTCCGCGAACCAGCGCGACGCTGCGGTCGTCGAGACCGTCGAAGCGGTGCGCGCGATCATCGCGGAGGAGCTGACCAAGCTCGAGTCAGGTGCCAAGGAACGAGCGGTCGCACCCACGGTCACGGCCCTGCGCAGCCATGCCAAGGACGTGCTCGCCGCGGAGACGAAGCGTCTGGAGAAGAAGATCGGCGCAGAGGTCGACGACAAGGCCTTCGCCGAGATCCGCAAGTCCCTGCACCGGGTGGCGGAGAAGCTCATCCACACGCCGACGGTCAAGGTCAAGGAACTGGCCGTCACGGAGTCCGACGTCGACTACGCACAGGCGCTCATGCAGCTCTTCGACCTGCCCACGAACAAGATCGCCCACGCGATCACCGAACCCGAGACCAAGGTGGCAACTGCCTCGAGTGCGAACCACGTCGAAGCAGACGGTGTTAGGCCGGTGGCCGATCACACCCTCGACATCGTCGAACCCGAGCACTTCTCCGGTCGCACGATTCGCCTGGGCACCCGCCGCTCGAAGCTCGCACGCTCCCAGTCCACGGCGATCGCCCATCAGCTGGCGGCACTGACAGGTTGGCGCGTCGAGATCGTCGAGGTCGTGACCGAAGGCGACGTCAATATGTCGCCCCTGACCGGATTCGGCGGTACCGGGGTCTTCGTCTCCGCCGTGCGACAGGCCCTGCACCAGGGCAAGATCGACATCGCCGTGCACTCGCTCAAGGATCTCCCGACCACCCCCGAGGCGGGCATCCAGATGGCCGCCATCCCGCCGCGGGTCGACCCTGCCGATGTCCTCATCGGACGCGACGGCCTCAGCTTCGCGGATCTGCCTGCGGGCAGCGTCGTCGGCACCGGATCACCCAGGCGCGCCGTGCAGCTGCGTGCCGCGCGGCCCGACATCGAGGTCCGCGGGGTGCGCGGAAACGTCGACACCCGCATCGCCCACGTCCGCGACGGTCGGCTCGACGCCGTCGTGCTGGCTGCGGCCGGAGTCCGCCGCATCGGTCGTCTGGCCGAGGCCACCGATCTGCTCGACTTCGACACGATGCTTCCGGCCCCCGGGCAGGGCGCCCTGGCCGTGGAGACCCGAGGCGCCGACAGTCCCTTCGCCCTCGACAACGAGGTCATGGTCGCAGATGCCGAAGTCCGCGATGAGCTCAAGCGTCTCCATGACGAAACCACCGACCTGGCTGTGACCTGCGAGAGAGCGATCCTGTCCCGGGCAGAGGCCGGCTGTTCGGCTCCCATCGGTGCCTTGGCCGCGATCCAGGGCTCGGAGTTCGTCGTCGACGCGGTCATGGCCGATGACGACGGAGTCCTCGCCCGCACCCGCAAGAGCGCCCCGCTGCCCGTGACTCCGGACGTGGATCTGGGTTCGAGCAGCGCGAACCAACTGTCGATCACAGGCAAGGAGCTCGCTCGTCTCGCCGATGAACTCGGCACCGCGGCGGCCGAGGATCTGCTCGGACAGCTCGGCATCGATCCGGCGCGGTCCGCAGATCACCTCACCCCTGTCAAAGTCCAGGAGCAGGTATGACAACCGGCCAGGTCCAGCCCCGTCGCCTTCTGCCCGTCTCGCCCCGCGTCGTATTCGTCGGCAGCGGTCCCGGTGAGTCGGCTCTGATGACGATCCGCGGCGCCGACATCCTCGCGAACGCAGAGATCGTCGTCTACGACACCCACGTGCATTCGGAGATCGTCACCGCCTACGTGCCGCAGGCCACCGAGATCATCGAGGCCGCCCAGCTCGGTGCCACGGCTTCCACCCGGGGACGCAAGCTCGCTGAACTCGCCAGGCCCGATAAGACCGTGGTGAGGCTGAGCTCCGACGACGGCATCCTCTTCACCACGACGACGGCTGAGGCCGCGGTGTGCCGCAAGGCCGAGGTTGAGGTCGAGATCGTGCCCGGGGTCGGACTGTCCGCGGCCACCTCCGCGTACACGGGCACTGCCCTGACGACGAACCGCGTCCGTTCGGTCCGCTTCATCGAGGCCGGCCCGCAGACCCACGTCGACGTCTCCCGGCACCGCAATACGACCCACGTGCTCACGGGCACCGCCGCCGACCACGAGCAGGCCATCCGCGCCCTGCTCGACGACGGATGGGACGAGGACACGAAGGTGCTTCTGGGCTGGGGCATCTCCACCACAGATCAGACGAGTGTGGAGACCAGCCTGCGACAGGCCCTGACGATGGCACAGACCGGCGGAGATCGTATGGTGGTCATCATGGGACAGGGCGTGGAATCCAGAGGTGCACTCAGCTGGTTCGAGTCGAAACCGCTCTTCGGCTGGCAGGTCCTCATCCCTCGGACGAAAGAACAGGGCACCTCCACCGCCGAGGCGCTCGGTGAGCTGGGTGCTGTCGGCACCGTTGTTCCCACGATCGCCGTCCAACCCCCGCGCACACCGACGCAGATGGAGAAGGCGATCCGCGGCCTCGTCGACGGATCATACGAATGGGTGGGCTTCACCTCGGTCAACGCTGTTCGCGCGGTGCGCATGTGGTTCGAGGACTTCGGCCTCGACTCCCGCTCACTCTCGGGCGTGAAGGTCGCGGCCGTGGGCGGACGCACCGCCGCCGCCCTCGTCGACTGGGGCATCACCCCTGACCTGGTTCCCGACGGCGAGCATTCGGCCCGCGGCCTGGCGGCGGCCTGGCCCGACTACGTCGATGACATCGATCCCATGAACGCGGTGCTGCTGCCGCGCGCCGACATCGCCACCGAGGTGCTCGTGGCCGGTCTGCTGGAGAAGGGGTGGGATCCCGACGACGTCACGGCTTACCGAACCGTGCGCGCCTCACCGCCGCCTGCCCCGATTCGGGAGGCCATCAAGGCCGGCGACTTCGACGCCTTCCTCTTCACCTCATCCTCCACGGTGCGCAACCTCGTCGGTATTGCGGGCAAACCGGCTCCGACCTCGGTGATCTGCTGCATCGGACCGGCCACGGCGAACACCGCGGCCGAACACGGACTGCGAGTCGACGTCCTCGCCGAGGAGGCCAACCTCACCTCCCTCATCGACGGACTCGTCGAGTTCGCGATGTCCGCACGCGAGGATGACCTGGCGGCGGGGACCACCCCGACGCGCCCCAGCCAGAAGCGCCGCAGAAAGAAGGCCTGACATGACATTGGTCCCCGGAACCGTTCGGCCCCGTCGCCTGCGGACGACACCGGCCCTGCGCCGGCTCGTCTCCGAGGCGCGCCTGCACCCGGCCGATCTCATCCTGCCCCTGTTCGTCAAGGAGACACTGAGCGAGCCGGTGCCGCTGACCAGCATGCCCGGGGTCGTCCAGCACACCTTGGACTCCCTGCTCGAAGCCGCCAATGAGGCTGTCGATGCCGGAGTCGGGGGACTCATGCTGTTCGGAATCCCGGAGCACAAGGACAACGACGGCTCCCAAGCCGATGACCCCGAGGGCATCCTCAACCGCGCATTGACGCTGCTGCGGGACAACCTCGGCGATACGACGGTCATCATGGCCGATCTCTGCCTCGACGAGTTCACCTCCCACGGGCACTGCGGAGTCCTCGACTCCGCCGGCGGCGTCGACAACGACGCAACACTGACGCGCTACGCTTCCATGGCCGTGGCCCAGGCACGCTCCGGAGCCCACGTGGTGGGACTGTCGGGCATGATGGATGGTCAGGTCGGGGTCTGCCGGGAGGCCCTCGACCTCGAAGGCTTCACCGACGTCGTCGTGATGGCCTACTCCGCGAAGTATGCTTCGGCGTTCTTCGGTCCCTTCCGCGAGGCCGTTGACTCGGAACTTCAGGGCGACCGTAAGACCTACCAGCAGGATCCCGCGAACGGCCGTGAGGCGATGCGCGAACTCGACCTCGACCTGGCCGAAGGCGCCGACGTCGTCATGGTCAAACCCGGCATGCCCTACCTCGACGTCCTCGCCGAGGCGGCCTGCGAATCGCCGGTGCCCGTGTGGGCCTACCAGGTGTCCGGAGAATACGCGATGATCGAATTCGCGGCCGCAGCCGGAGCCATCGACCGCGACCGCGCCATCGAGGAGTCCCTCATCGCCTTCAAACGCGCCGGTGCCGACGCGGTGCTGACCTACTGGGCCACGGAAGTCGCTCAGCGACTGAATGCTCAGAAACCGGGCGGAGCGTACTGATGAGCGAGCCACGATGGCTGAGCAGTCCCGATCAGAAGGCCTGGAGGAGCTACCTCACCGGCTCACAGCTGCTGACCGTGCAGCTGGACAAGGAGCTGCGTGACAACCACGGCATCGGCATGCCCGAATACGAGATCCTGGTGCGGCTGAGCGAACATGAGAACCGCACGATGCGGATGGCTCTGCTCGCGATGGACACCACGATGTCGCGCTCCCGGCTGACCCACAGTGTGGCCCGGATGGAGAAGAAGGGCCTCCTCGAGCGCTTCGCCATCCCCGAAGACGGGCGCGGGGTCAACTGCCAGATGACCGAGGTCGGCTGGGAACTCCTCGTCACCATGGCGCCCCTCCACGTGGGAGGCGTCCGCGACCACCTCGTCGATCTCCTCGAACCGGAGGAGATGGCGACCCTGGGGCGTGTGTTCGGAAAGGTCACCGCACATATGCGTGAGATCGGCAAGGGCCCCGTCGACACACCACCGTCCGACATCGAACCAACGACGTCTGCCGACTGAGCAGATCACCGAACCGGCGACTACTTCAGGAGAACCCATGAACCACGAGACCGCGAAGTCGGCAGCGCTGTTCGAGCGCGCCGAACACGTCATCCCCGGTGGAGTGAACTCACCGGTGCGGGCATTCAAGGCCGTCGGAGGCACCCCGCGCTTCGTCACCTCGGCGACGGGAGCGTGGCTGCGCGACGCCGACGGCAATGATTACATCGATCTCATCGGTTCGTGGGGTCCCATGATCATGGGACATTCCCGCCCCGAGGTGCTCGCCGCCGTGCAGGAAGCCGCCGTGAAGGGCTTCTCCTTCGGCACCCCGTCGACCGGTGAGGTCGAACTCGCCGAGGAGATCGTGGCCCGCGTCGACCCCGTCGACCAGGTCCGGCTCGTGTCCTCGGGCACCGAAGCCACCATGAGCGCCATCCGACTGGCCCGCGGCTACACAGGGCGAGCGAAGATCGTGAAGTTCGCCGGCTGCTACCACGGCCACGTCGACTCTCTGCTGGCCCAGGCCGGCTCCGGTCTGGCCACCTTCTCCCTGCCCGACACCCCGGGCGTGACCGGCGCCCAGGCCTCGGACACGATCGTCGTCGACTACAACGATGCGGCCGGCCTGGAGGCCGTCTTCAACGAACACGGTGACGAGATCGCCTGCGTCATCACAGAGGCCAGCCCGGGAAACATGGGCGTCGTGCCTCCACGCGATGGCTTCACCAACACCATCCGGCGCCTGACCAAGGCCCACGGCGCACTGATGATCAGCGACGAGGTGATGACCGGCTTCCGCGTCTCCGCCGCAGGCTGGTACGGCTTCGAAGCCGAATCGCTCGGCTACCCGGAAGGCCCTGCCGACCTGTTCACCTTCGGGAAGGTCATGGGCGGAGGCTTCCCCGCCGCGGCGTTCGGCGGACGCGCCGACGTGATGGAGCACCTGGCACCGACCGGGCCCGTCTACCAGGCCGGGACCCTGTCGGGGAATCCTGTGGCCACGGCCGCCGGTCTGACCACACTGAAGCTGACGACCGAACTCGATGTGTACTCTCACATCTCTCGCGCGGCGGAGGCTCTGCGGCCCGCGGTCACCTCGGCGCTGGAGGCCGAAGGGGTCGCACACACCATCCAGTCGGCGAATTCGATGTTCTCCGTCTTCTTCACCGACCGTGAGGTCATCAACTACGACGATGCACGCACGCAGAACGTCGAACGCTATTCCGCGTTCTTCAACTCGATGCTCGATCAGGGTATCCACATGCCGCCGAGTGCCTTCGAAGCCTGGTTCCTCTCCTACGCCCACACCGATGAGATCCTCGATCAGATCATCTCGGCCCTGCCCGCCGCGGCCAAGGCCGCAGCATCGGTACCGAACACACAGGTGAACTGATGACCACGATCCACCTGGTCAGACATGGGGAGGTCGACAACCCCGAGGGCATCCTCTATGGTCGGCTGCCGAACTTCGGCCTGACCGAACGCGGCCACGAGATGGCCCGACGCGTCGGCGAGCATTTCGCCGCCGCCTCGGCGCCTCCGGTCGAGCTCGTGGCCTCCCCGCTGCTGCGGGCACAGCAGACGATCGCTCCGCTGCATCAGCGACTCGACCTGCCTGTCTTCACCGACGACCGTGTGATCGAGGCCGCAAACTCCTTCGAGGGGCAGAAGGTCAACGGTCGCAGGCTGGCCGAGCCGCGCAATCTGGTGCGTCTGTACAACCCGCTGACACCGTCTTGGGGCGAGCCCTACAGGCAGATCGTGCTGCGCATGCAGGCAGCCATGGCCAGCCTGCGCGCCAAGCTCGCCAAACACGGCCCCGAGGCCGAGGGGGTCATCGTCTCCCATCAGCTTCCGATCTGGATGACACGTCTGGCGGGGGAGTCGCGCTCACTCGTCCACGACCCTCGGAAACGGGAGTGTGACCTGGCATCTATCACCAGTTTCACATTCGAATCGTCCACACTTGTATCCGTGAGTTACGAGAGCATCTGTGCAGATCTGCAGCCCGGGCAAGCGGTGGCGGGAGCATGAATGCCCGCCCCAATCGGTTCAACCGCACCAACCCGATGAACCGCCGCACCCTCCTGACCGGACTGGTCGCCGGCACCGCTGTTGTGCTCAGCGCCTGCAGCGAGAACGATGAGCTGGCCGATCAGGCCGGATCCGACCAGGGCTATGTGTCCGGATCCGGTGTCGTGTCACAGGTGGCTGTCGAGGAACGCGGCGAGCCGCTGGAGCTGAGCTTCGAGACGCTCGAGGGGACGTCGATGTCGCTGGCCGATATCCGGCCCACCCCGATCGTCATCAACCTCTGGTACGCGGCCTGCCCGCCGTGCCGGAAGGAAGCCCCGGCACTGAAATCCCTGGCCGAAGAGTTCGGCGATGAGGTCCAGTTCCTGGGCGTCAACGTCCGAGATCAGGAGGCCGCGGCCAACGCGTTCATCTCGAATTACCAGATTCCCTACGCGAATATGCTCGACACCGACGGCGCCATGGTCGCGCTGCTCTCGGGCGTCCTCCCACCGCAGGCCACGCCTTCCACGGTCGTCCTCGATGCGCAGGGCCGCGCCGCGGCCCGCGTCGTGGGAGAAGTCGATGAGTCGACGCTCAAGGGACTCATCGAGGACGTGCAGGCGGAGTGAGTGGGATCGGGGCGGACTTCGCCCAAACGGTTCTCACCGGGCCGCTGCTTCTGGCTGCCGGCGCGGCCGCACTGGCCGGGCTCGTCTCCTTCGCCTCACCCTGCGTGCTGCCTTTGGTTCCCGGCTACGTCGGCTATGTCACCGGGCTGAGCGGATCCTCCCTCAGGGACAAAGAGACCTGGCGGGTCGTCGTCGGGATTGCACTCTTCGTCCTCGGCTTCACCATCGTCTTCGTGCTGCTGGGAACCGGGTTCTCGGCCCTGGGCGCGATGTTCTCACAATGGCAGGACATCCTCATCAGGGTCCTCGGCGTCGTCGTCATCATCGCCGGCTTCGTCTTCATGGGCGGTTTCGGCCTGCTCCAGACCGAGCATCGGATCCGGGCCCGTCCCAAGGCCGGCCTCTGGGGTGCACCGGTCCTCGGCGCCACCTTCGCCCTCGGCTGGGCACCCTGCGTGGGCCCGACGCTGTCGGCAGTGCTGTCGATGTCGGTGAGCTTCGGCGGAGACGGAACGATCTGGCGCGGGGCACTCCTGGCATTCGTGTACTGCCTGGGCCTGGGCATTCCGTTCATCATCTTGGCGGTGGCGATCCACAAGGGCGCCGGCCGTCTCACCTGGGTACGCAGGCACCAGACGGCGATCGTGCGTGCCGGGGGCATCATGCTCATCGTGTTGGGCGTGCTCATGGCCTCGGGGCTGTGGAACGCGTGGATGACCTCTCTGCAGGGGCTGATCTATGATTTCGAAGTGGTGATCTAGTGGCGAAGAAGACCGCCGACAAGAAGGCTGACAACAGCAAGCAGGGTGGCAGCCACAAGTCCGGTGTGACCCAGCCGCAGCTGGGCTTCATCGGCATGTGCCGGTGGGCGTGGCGCCAGCTGACGACCATGCGGGTGGCGCTGATCCTCCTCCTCGTCCTCGCCATGGCGGCGATTCCGGGCTCATTGCTGCCGCAGCGCATCCAGGATCCGGGCCGGGTCAACACGTTCCTCGAATCCAACGGCGCCTGGGGCCAGTTCCTCGATCGCGTACAGATGTTCGATGTGTACTCCTCGATCTGGTTCTCCGCCATCTATCTCCTGCTGATGATCTCGCTCATCGGCTGTGTGATCCCACGTTCGGCCCAGCATTGGAAGGCCATGCGTTCGGCCCCGCCCAAGGCACCGAGGCGGTTGGGTCGGATGCCCGGATACGAAACCTTCACCTCGGCGACGGGATCTGCCGAATCCCGCGAAACCGCAGACCAGGATTTCCTCGACGCAGCCCAAGCCCGACTGAAGAGGCTCGGCTACCGGACCGTGCGCAACACGGATCATGTGGCGGCTGAACGAGGCTATCTGCGCGAGACCGGCAACCTCGTCTTCCACATCGCTCTCCTCGTCGCGACTCTGACGATGGCGATCGGTTCCCTGTTCGGATATGAGGGTCAGCGGATCCTCGTCGAGGGCGACACCTTCACGAACTCTCTGGTCGCCTACGACTCGTTCGAACCGGGCTCCTACTATGACGCAGACAACCTGCCGGACTTCCGGCTCAAACTCGACGACTTCGACGCCACCTTCGACGACCAGGCCCCGGGCAGCCAGTTCGGTCAGCCTCGTACCTTTGATGCGAAGGTCACGACCACTGCCGATGGGAAGAGTGAGAAGCACACTCTGCGGGTCAACGAACCCGTGCGCGTGGCCGGGACGGGCGTCTACCTGACAGGAAACGGGTATGCCCCGGAAGTCACGGTCAAAGATGCCAAGGGGCAGGTAGTGCAGTCCGGCCCGCAGGTGTTCATCCCTGACGGCGGAGACCCCGGCTACACCTCCGAGGGCGTCATCAAGGTCCCGGACGCTGCGGGGACTCAGATGGGATTCGTCGGTGTCTTCCTGCCGACCGCGACTCAGAATGAGAACGGCGAACTGGTGTCGAGCTTTGCCGGTCTGCGCAACCCCTACCTTGTGATGAGCGGATACACCGGTGACCTGGGTCTCGACGACGGGACGCCGCAGTCGGTGTACACGATCGAGGCCGAGAATATGACGGAGATGACCGATCCTGACGGCAATCCTCTGCTCATCCAGCTGTCCCAGGGAGAGACTCGGGAGCTTCCCGATGGCGGTTCGGTGACATTCGACGGAGTCAAACGCTACATCGCCGTCGACATCTCCCAGGACCCGACGCAGGGTCTGATGCTCGCCAGCGCGATCGCAGTGCTGCTGGGGCTGGGGCTGTCCCTGTTCATCCCGCGTCGACGCATGTGGGTGCGGATCAAGGACGGCCAGGCAGAAGTCGCGGCTCTGGCCCGCGGCGAGGACTCGATGGTCGAACGGGCGGCGGAGGACCTCGCGAAGGATCTCGCCGACGAATCTGGCGACGAAGCCGAGGGTCGGAGCCGTGGGCAGCGGAATGCCCGGGGTCGCAAGGCCGGGGGAGACGAGTGATTAGCTTTAAGTACTACGCGGAGTAGAATTGTCGCGGGTCGGCCCCGACACAGGCGGCCCGAACACAGCAACAGCCCGGCGCAATGGAAGAGCACCGTAAGGTGCGGAGGATGTATGGACGTCAACACTGACCTCGCAATGTGGTCGAACCAGCTCATCATCTCGGCGATGATCGTCTACGCCGTCGCCATGATCTTCTATGCTTTCGACCTGTTCGGCGGGCGAGAGCTCAAACAGGCCGAATCCGGCGCGGCCAGCGCTGCGAAGCCGTCCACTGTGCGACGGACGAACAGGAAGGCCACCACAGCACTTCTCGATCCGCCGCAGACCGACGCTTCGGTTGAGACCACGACCGGATCGGGCAGGGACAAGCCTCGGCGCGGGGCGAGGATCGGCACCTCGCTTCTCGTTCTTGCAGTCATCCTCCATGCGGCTGCTGTGCTGACGCGTGCACTGTCCGTGATGCGTGTCCCGTGGGGCAACATGATGGAGTACGTCCTCACCGCAACTGCGATCACCGTCATCGTGTTCCTCATCGTCAACGTGAAGAAGGACATCCGCTACCTGGGAACCATCGTGGCAGGCGGAGTGCTCCTGTGCCTGGGGTTGGCGATCACGGTCTTCTACACCCCTGCTGCGAAGCTCATCCCGGCGCTCGACTCGTATTGGATCGCCATTCACGTGCCGATCGCGATCCTGTCGACCTCGCTGCTCTACATCTCCGCGATCCTCGCCGTGTTCCAGATCCTCAAGGCTACGCAGGAGAACAAGGACCCGAAGTGGCTGCGATTCATGCGACGGATGCCCGCAAGCATCGACCTGGAACGGTTCTCCTACACGATCGCCGCGGTCGGCTTCATCACCTGGACGTTCACCCTCATCGCCGGCGCCATCTGGGCCGAGGTGGCCTGGAGCCGCTACTGGGGCTGGGACTCGAAGGAGATCTGGACATTCGTCGTCTGGGTCATCTACGCCGCATACCTGCACGCCCGAGCCACACGCGGCTGGGGACCGACGAAGGTCGCCGTGCTCAACCTCATCGGCATCGCCACCGTGATCTTCAACTTCACCGTCGTCAACATGTACTTCAACGGCCTGCACTCGTACTCGGGACTGTAGCCGAGCCGATCAGTTGACGCCTGCGAGCTCACCGTCTGCGGCCCTGACTGATCACACACTCGATTCCGATGAGCGATGGCCGAGTCGAAGCTGATCATGTCAGTTTCCCGGGCACACACGGAGATCCGGTCACACGCTGAGGCTCGGACTGCACGAGCTGCAGGGAGTCCGGGAAGTCTGCGAAGGAGTCCGCCGAGGGGTGCATCCGGATCGGTCCTCAGCACTGTACGGGCTTCAGGCCAGGCACCAGGCGGTCAGGATGTCCTCCGCCCGGAGACCCTGTCTGCCCGGAACCCGTGAGCCTCCGTGTCGCTTCGAGCCCCGGGTGAGTTCGAGTGGTCGCTCAGTTCGAGTGGCCGCGGCCGTCGCCGGTGGATCCGTTCGAACCATGTTCGTCGGTGTCGGCGGAATGAGTGTCGGAATCGGAGGAATCTTCGTCGTCGCTGTCATCAGCGTCGGGAGTCGTGTCCTCGGGCTCCTGTACCTCGGGAGCGTGCTTGCCGAGTTTCACGTCGCGATCAACCTGCCGCAGGTAGTCGTCGTCATCGTCGGGGGCGCTGGGGCCGCGACGGCGAGGTGCTGCTGAGGGCTTGTCTTCGGAACCGCGACCGAAAAGATACCACAGGACGAAGCCGATCACGGGAATGACCAGGATGATGATCGCCCAGACGGGTTTGGGCAGGACTCGAATCAGACCACGATCGCGCAGAAGGCAATCGAAGAGTCCGTACAGTGTGACCGCTGCCGCAAGGACAATCGCGGCAATGAGAAATCGAGCCATGCATCCAGGATAGTCCACTAACCTGAACACCTGCCCACACGGGCTGTGATGAATCACTGATTCGGACGGACTAAAATAGGTGCAATGCGCAACTTCTGGATCTACACATTGGCCCGTCTTGGCATCATCGTCGCCGTGGGGCTGATTCTGCAGCCATTCCTCGGATTCAATCTCGTCATGGCCATGGCTGCGATCATCATCGGAGCAATCCTCAGCTACCTCTTCCTGGGCGGCATGCGCGCCAAGGTGGCAGACGATATCGAGACCCGCGTGGCCAAACGGGCCACGACCCCCAAACGGAAGGGCGAAGACGAGGACGCGGAAGACCGAATCGTCGACGACGAGAACTGATCCAGGCTACGGGCTCGGGTCGGACTAGAGGGCCAGTCCCAGTCCCAGCAGAGCGGCGAAGGCCAGCGCGGTCAACCCTGTTGACTTGATCGGCGGAATGAGCCCGGGGCCGGTGGTTCCCCGCAGCACCGTCTTCAACGGATTGAGCGCGGGCACCAACGCGAGGATGGCCAGTGCCACGGCCGGATGCCCATCGAGGATCGCCAGAGCCAGCAGCGCGAAGGGCACCAGCACGAGGCTCGCATACGCGATCCGTGACCGATTGTCGCCGAGGCGAACGGCCAGAGTGATCTTGTCCGCCGCGATGTCGGTCGGGATGTCGCGAAGGTTGTTGACCATGAGCACCGCCGAGGCGAGGGAACCGATGGCAACGGCACCGGCCCAGCCGGCGAGGCTGAGTCCGCCGACCAGCATCCACATCGTTCCCAGGGTGGCCACGAGACCGAAGAAGACGAAGACGAAGACTTCGCCCAGACCCATGTATCCGTAGGGCTTCTTGCCGCCTGTGTAGAACCAGGCGGCCGCTACTGCAGCGGCGCCGACGATGAGGAACCACCACGCCTGAGAGATGAGGACGAGGACGATTCCGACGACCCCGGCGAGACCGAAGAAGAGGAAAGCCGCACGTTTGACCGTGCTCGGCTCGGCCAGGCCCGTGGCCGTGAGACGGACCGGACCGACGCGCACGTCGTCGGTGCCGCGGACGCCGTCAGAGTAGTCATTGGCGTAGTTCGACCCGATCTGCAGGCAGAGTGAGACCATGAGGGCCAGCACCGCCCGCAGGAAGATCTGCGGAAGCGAATGGTCGTGGCCGTTGCGCGTGTAGTCGCCGATGATGAATGAGGTGAAGCCGCCGACGGAGCCGATTGCGGCACCAGTGCCGATGAGGACGGGTGCAACAGCCAGCGGCAATGTTCGTAATCGGGCGCCGGAGATCCACTGCGCGGCAGTTGCCATTGGGCGGGATACCTTCCTCACGAGAATTCGAACCGTTTCATATTACCGATAGTTCACTTATTAGGGTATTCGCGCTCCGAAGCCGATCATTCCTCCGTCTCAGCAGCTTCAGCCGGTTCAGCTAGCCCAGCCAACTCGTCCGCGAGCCTGGCCGCAGCCTGTCTGTCGGGTTTGCCGATTGAACGGTGGGGGATCTCCGTGACAGGAAAGGCCAGCCGCGGCAGAAGTTGTCCTTGCATGTGGTGGTCGAGTCCGCCCAGATAGCGCGCGAACTCACGCGGCGAATCCTCAACCTTCGCCGCAGCAGGTGGAACCCGGCCCTCGATCCTCACGAGAGCCACGAGCAGCTTGCCCCACTCCTCATCGGGCACCCAGGTCACGAGCACCTCGGCGATCCCATGGTGCTGCCAGGTGGGCAGCAGCCCGGTTTCGAGCGCATGAGGTGAGACGTTCGTGCCTCCGGAGACGATGATGTCGTCGGCCCGGCCGAGCACCGTGAGCACCCCATCGTCGAGCCGACCCAGATCGCTTGTGCGCATGGACCTCGCCCCGTCATCGTCGGTGGTCAGCGCCTGGTCGTCGACGGGAGAGATGTGCCCCTCAGGGGTGATCTCGACATAGGAATCGGCCACGACCCGACCGCGCAGGTGGATCGTCGAGGAGTTCGTGATCGTGATCTCGACGCCATCGAAGGGCACTCCGTTGTACACGCATCCACCTGCGGTTTCACTCATCCCATAGGTGCGCACGATGTGGAGTCCGCGTGCATCGGCGCGCTCGAGCAGTGCCGGCGAGATCGCGGATCCGCCGAGGAGGATCGCGTCGAACTTCGCCGCTGCTTCGCTGGCCCGTTCGTCGGCGAGGATCCGGTGCAGCTGGGTGGGCACCAGCGAGGTGTAGCTGGGCCGGTCACCGGATCGTGCGAGAAGTTCGGCGACTTCGTCCGCGAAGGCCTCAGCGGTGAATGTCGCCGAGGCGGCCCGGACCGGCTCCCGGCCCGCGAGCCGGGCGCGCAGCTCCACTTGGAACCCCGCAATATGGTTGATGGGCAGGCTCAGATGCCAATCGCCGGGGCCGGCGAGGAATCGTTCGGTTGCCCGCGCCGAGGTGGTCAGAGCCTCGGCGGACAGGGCGACGGCCTTGGCCGCCCCGGTCGAACCCGATGTGAACAGGACCAGCGCCGGTGCACGGCCGGCACCGGTCCACTGACTCGGAGCCACCTCGGTGATGGATTCATCACGATTGCGGGGCAGGACGAGGATCGACCGGCCCTCCAGGGCACGATCGATTGCACTGGGAAGATCCTCAACGGGCTGTGTGGTCATGGAGTGGAAGTGCTCAGTAGTACCAGGGATAGGGGGACCAGTCGGGGTCGCGTTTTTCCAGGAAGGAGTCGCGGCCCTCGACGGCCTCGTCGGTCATATAACCCAGACGAGTAGCCTCACCTGCGAAGACCTGCTGGCCCATGAGGCCGTCGTCGACGAGGTTGAAGGCGAACTTCAACATCCGCTGGGCGTTGGGGGACTTGCCGAGGATCTCCGTGGCCATGGTCATCGCCGCGGTCTCGAGGTCCTCATGGTTCACGACCTCGTTGACAGCACCCATGTCGGCCATGTCCTGGGCCGAGTAGGTGCGGCCGAGGAAGAAGATCTCTCGGGCCTTCTTCTGGCCGACCATCTTCGCGAGGTAAGCAGAGCCGTAGCCGGCGTCGTATGAGCCGACGTCGGCATCGGTCTGTTTGAACTTCGCATGCTGGCGTGAGGCGATGGTGATGTCGCAGACGACGTGGAGGCTGTGTCCGCCCCCGGCCGCCCAGCCGGGGACGACGGCGATGACGACCTTCGGCATGGTGCGGATGAGTCGTTGGACCTCGAGGATGTGGAGACGACCGGCACGGGCCGGGTCCACAGATTCGCGGGTCTCACCGGTTGCGTACTGGTAGCCGGAGCGGCCACGGATGCGCTGGTCACCGCCGGAGCAGAAGGCCCAGCCGCCGTCGCGTGAGCTGGGGCCGTTGCCTGTGAGCAGGACCGCGCCGACGTCCGAGGTCTGGCGGGCGTGGTCGAGGGCTCGATAGAGTTCGTCGACGGTGTGGGGGCGGAAGGCGTTGCGGATATCGGGACGGTCGAAGGCGATGCGTACGCAGCCCAGGTCGGTGCCGTCGGGTTTGACCGCGCGGTGGTAGGTGATGTCGGTGAAGTCGAATCCGGAGACTTCGCGCCACTGGGAGGGGTCAAAGATTTCAGAAACCGTCATGGCCCCCAGCCTATCGCCTGTCGCCCGACCGCTATGGTTGGCCCATGGCTGATACGCAGCAGATTCCCGAGTCGATCACCGAACTCGTGCCGAATTTCCACGTTCTCGCTCTCCCCATGGTCACCCGGTTCCGGTCAATCACCGAACGCGAGGTCATGCTCTTCGAAGGTCCCGACGGATGGGCTGAATTCTCCCCATTCACCGAATACGGCTCGGTCGAATCCTCCCGGTGGCTGCGGGCCGCGCTCGAGTTCGCAGGGCTGCTGCCGGGGGCAGCCGAGGCTGGATCTGCGACCGTCGGCCAGTCTGTCGGCCAGCCTGTCGTTCAGTCTGTCGCGGTCAATGCGACTCTGCCTGCGTGTGCGACATCTGAGGTCGGTTCGCTCCTTGCCCGCTACGGTCCCGTTGGTACGGTCAAGGCGAAGGTCGCCGAACACGGAATCGCTTCCCTGCCCGAGGATCTGGAGCGGCTGCGAGAATTCCGGCGGTTGTTTCCCACGACGACGCTGCGACTTGATGCGAATGCCGGGTATGCGCTGCCCGACGCGCTGACCGCCTGCACCGAATTCGCGTCCTTCGACCTGCAGTACCTCGAACAGCCCGTCGCAGCCGTCGAGGATATGGCGCGGCTGCGCGAGCACCTCTCGGCTCAGGGACTGCCGGTGGTCCTGGCCGCAGACGAATCGATCCGAAAGGCCGAGGACCCCCTCCGTGTGGCGGAATTGGGCGCCGCCGAGGTCGTCATCGTCAAAGTCCAGCCGCTGGGCGGGGTCGCTGCCGCACGGTCGGTGCTCGAAGCCTGCGGTCTGCCGGCTGTGGTGTCGTCGGCGCTGGAGTCCTCGGTTGGGCTGGGCGCCGGTGCTCAGTTGGCTGCCACGCTGCCGAGCACACAGCGAAGTCGGGAGATCCTCGGCGAGAAGCCGGCGTGCGGTCTGGGCACGGCGCGACTCTTCGCCGAGGATGTGGTGAGCACGGATCTCGGCCTCAGCCCCGTCGACGGACAGATCCCGGTCACGCGAATCGTCCCGGACCCACGGCGCCTGAAGGGGCTGGCAGTGGATCGGGGGCGATTCGACTGGTGGTCAACACGGCTGCAGGAGTGCTGGAGAGCACTGCGGCCGACGCTGCTCAGCTCATTGCCGTGAGGTTGCTCAGCCCACGTTCTTGACGGCGTCGACGAATGCCTCGGCGGTGTCGGGCACTGACTTCTCATCATCGGTGTCGGCGACATTGGCGGCGGTGACGATGTTGTTACCGACTCGGCCGGTGACTGTGTCCGCGTTGAGGACCGTCTGACCACCGGCGCTGATCTTGGCGCGGACGCCGACTGTTTCGTCGGCACTGGGGACTGCGGCATCGAAGGTTTCGTAGGACATCTTCATCTCGACGCCCTGAGATTCGACCGTGACGTCCTTGCACTCCTCGGTGATCTTGGTGGAGTTCTTCAGCTGTGAACCCGCGGCATCATCGTCGGAGAAGCTCATGAGCGCCACGCTCAATGTGTCGTCGGACGAGATTCCGCCGACGGTGTTTCCCTTGCTCTGCTGGGCGACGTTGAGGGCCGCCATCGAGAGGTTCTTGCATTTTGCGGGTTCGAACTCGGAGGTTTCGAGTACCTTGACCGCGTCGCTGCCCGAAGCCGCGGACATGTCGAAGGTTGTGTACGACTGTCCGTCGACATCGGTGGATTCGATGATCTCTGTGAGCTGATCCTTGTCGAGCTGAGTGGCCGCGGGTGTCTCTTCCGAGGCGGGTTGGGCGGTGGAACCGTTCTCTGCCTTGTCGTCCTGAGGATCATTTCCCGTACAGCCTGTCAGGCTGAGTCCGGCGATGAGAGCGATGGCTGGGAGTACGCGTTTCATGGGTGACCTCTCGAGGACAGCGTTCAATCGGTAGGAGGGATGGTCACGGCATTGCGACCGTCATCACCATAATCTGTGTCGGTCCCACCATAAGCCTTATCGGTATCACCATAAACAGTGTCAGGTCGAGTTTCGGTGTGATCATGTGCCGAATCGGGCACATCGGCGGTTCAGAATGCCTTGTCAGTCGCTCCGCCCTGCGTATGGCGAGCCTGCGCCTGCGCAGACTGTGCCTCGGGGATTTGAGCATCGTGAACGTGCGGGGCCGAGTCATCCGGCGCCGACGCGATGTGAACCGTCGTGACTTCGGACTGACCCACCGTCGTAAAGTGCTGGGTGCGCTTGCCGGGGATGATCGGATCGTGCATGGCCGCAGCCAGTCGACCGGTGAATGTCAGACGCCCCTTCTTGTCGGCTCGCTGCGGATAGTCGTTCGTGCCGGTGGGGCCGACGACGGAGATGTCGTATCGGCGGCGGGGTTCGTACAGGCCAGGTGTGCGGACCCGGAAGCTTCCGGTGCCGGTCAGGGAGAAGCCTGCCGTGCTGACGGAGCCGAAACACACGATCTGGGCACGCCGTCGCGAGATCTCGACTCGCCACCCGTGAATGTCGAAGAGGGCATGACCTGTCAGATACGAGAACTCACCACCGTCGGCGACGCGGGGACCACCTCGGCGGCCGTCGGAACTGCTCCCTTTGCGATCTTCGAGACTGCCGCCTCGGCGCTCGGCGCTGCGGTTGTCGGAGCTGGCGTAATCGCGTTGGCGACGCAGAGTCTTCAGCCAGGCGCCCAGCTCCCGTTCCCAGCTGGTCCAGTTGTGCAGGCCCGTGGTGCGAGGGAACCACGAGTGTCGGATGCCCAGCGCATTCAGCCGCGCGGAGAATCGTTCACCCTGCTGGTTGACCATTGATTCGAGGAGGTCGCGGTCCTTTGACTCTTCGAGGCTGCCGGAGCCGGCGCTGAGCCACAGGTGCAGGCCCTGCAGGTTCTCCGCCAGGCCGTAGGGGGAGTTGGCGATCCATTCGCTGCGGTCGGCGACGGGATCACCGAACAGGGTCATCGACTTCGCGCCCTCCCGCATGGCGATGATGTCGAAGGCCGGTATCGCAGACAAGGGATCGAGTGGGGAGGAGAACGCCGCCGCCCAACTGTAGCGGTCCGGGTGCCAGGCGGCATACTTCATCGCCCCGTATCCGCCCATGGACAGTCCCGCCAGGAGTTGGTTCTCGGGCGCGAAGTCCACTGAGTAGTTCTTGCGCAGGAATTCTGGGATCTCCTTGGTGTGGAAGCTCGGCCAGTCATGGACCGCGCTGCCGACCGCCACCCGGGAGTAGGTTCCTGCTCCCGCATCGGGCATGACGACCAGGTAGGGCGAGTCGAGCGTGAGCTCCTCGGCCGCACCGAAGTCCGTCCACGATCGGAAGTCGTCGCCGCCACCGTGATAGAGGTGGATGACAGGGCTGACCTCCTGTGGAATTCCGGGCAGCAGCACGCGCACACCGACGGTGCGACCCAGCGCGGGAGAGTAGATGAAGAACTCCCGCAGTCGGTTCGACAGCTTGCGTTTGTCGCGGATGTGCCACTTCCTCGCGTCCTTTCCGCGTGGCTCGGGACCGAGGAACGAGCTGTTCTGGTCGAGGGTTGGGAAGCGTCCTCTGTGGGAGCGGGCAGCGGTCAGCGAACGGATCGCACGCGCCCCAACCGCGAAGAGAATCGATCGGCGCATGGGTCAACCGTAGACAGTCAACGTGAACCGCAGGTGGGTTAGTGGTTGAATATCAGGTGATGTTGAATTCGAGCGCAGTGGCGCAGCAGATTGCCCAGGGGTTGGCGTCGTCCGGAGTCACCGAGGTCGTCATCGCGCCCGGGTCCCGGTCCGCACCGTTGATCTATGCGCTCGCCCCCCTCGCCGAGGCGGGGGTGATCCGTACCCATGTGCGCATCGATGAGCGCGATGCCGGGTTCCTGGCACTGGGACTGGCACGGGGTCTGCGCGCAAAGCAGAGTGCTGGGGCTGATGCTGCCGATGGTGGGGCCAGTGCTGGCGGGTGTGGCACCGTTGCGCTGGTGACGACCTCCGGTTCGGCTGTGGCGAACCTGCATCCTGCGGTGCTTGAAGCCTCGTACGGGCATCTTCCGCTCATTGCGATCACAGCAGATCGGCCCGCTCGACTGCGGGGGACAGGTGCGAACCAGACGATCGATGATCAGTCGCAGGTGCTCAGTGATGTGCGTGCCCGTTTCGATGTGCCCGCCGGAAGTGCCGATGCAGAGGACCTGATCGCCGAGGCAGCTGCCCGGTCGTTGGGTGCAGGTCATGACAGGCATGGCCTCGGGCGCGAATCCGGGCCCGTCCAGTTCAACGTCCAATTCGATGTGCCGCTCGTGCCCACGGTCGACGAGCTTGCCCATTGGAAGACTCACGTTCGGACGCTGGCGGCGAAGTCCGCGAGTATGACGGGCAGCGCGCCTGCCGCTGAGCGAACCGCCTCGGTCCGCATTCTTCCGGGCACGGTCATCGTTGCCGGAGACGCTGGTGGCCACTCGGCCGATTCGCTGTCCGCGTTGGCCGAGGAGTACGCCACTCCGGTCTTGGCCGAACCATCGAGCCCGCTGGCGTTCGAACTGCGGGCCTCGCACATTCTTGTTCCCGCACATGCTCGTGTGCTTGCCGATTGTGAAAATCTGCGCACGGCGATCCGCTCTGTGATTGTGCACGGAAAGCCGACTCTGACCAGACCTGTTGCGGCACTTCTTGCGGACCCGGAGATATTGATTCAACGCCTGCCTGATGATGTCGATGCAGTCGCGCTCTCTGCGTCTGCCGATGAAGGTGGGGAGATGGCTGATGCTATGGCCTGGTGCGATGAGTGGGTGGGGGCGGGTGAAGCTGTCGTTGCCGACTCGCGGCGTGACCGTCGGACGTTGACCGCGACGCAGCCCCTGGCCAAGCAGGCACTTGCGCGAGCGATCACCGAATATTTGGCCGACAGTGCGATCAATCTCTTCGCTGCCAGTTCGAACGCGATCCGCTATCTCAGCGAAGCCAACGACATTCGGGCGCGCATCCATGCCTCTCGCGGGCTCGCCGGCATCGATGGTCTCATCTCGACTGCCACTGGCATCTCACTCGCTCTCGGCGAGCAGGTTGTGCTGGTCATCGGTGATGTCGCAATGCTCCACGATGTGGGCGGTCTGCTGAACCCCAGTGCAGAAGAACAAGGGGAGGTGCTCATCGTCGCTCTCAACGACGACGGGGGCGCGATCTTCTCGGGCCTCGAACACTCACAGGATCACGTGGCCCCGTACCTCGAAAGATACTTCACTGTTCCCCACGGTCGAGATTTCAGGGATCTCGCCAACGCGTACGGGTGGGGGTACGCAGAAGTGAGCGAGTTGGATGATTTTATCGCAGAGTTCGAGAAGGACCGGGGCGATCGCCAGGGCGCACATCGGAAGATCATCGAAGTTGATCTTGCGTGAGCACGACGCTCGGGTAAGCCCGGCGCCACGGTGGACGCAGAGATTCGTCACCCGGTATCTCTGAGGATCAGGTCCTCGAAAAGCTCCTCCGCAGGACTCCGATGCGGGAAGTCGACGATATCGTCTGCTGTCTCACCGGCCGGTGGCTCGTCGTCACCAGCGTCATCGCCGGGTTTTCGCCGCCTGGAATGACCTCGCTTGGCGTCCCCGAACTTGGCGTCCCCGAACTTGGTGACGAACGGGGGAGTGACTGTTTCATACTCTTCTCCCGTCGGGGTTGAGACGGTGAGGTCTTCGGCCGTAGCCTCGTGCCGCCACCCGGGGTGCTCCTTGGCATAGTTGCAGGCCGCACACAGACCCGATGCGTTTGACCACTCCGTCTCGCCGCCCTCGGCAACCGGAGTCACATGATCGGCGTGCCTGATCGGGGCGTCACACCACGGCGTACGACACACATCGTCGCGGAAGACGACCATGCGACGCAGCAAGCCGCCGAAGGTCCGCCGTCGAGAATCCATGCCGACCAGCTGCCCGGTATCCGGTGATGTGAACATACGGCGGATGAAGGTTCGTGCCTGGTTCGCGGCGAGGAAGTTGCGTGCTGTTTTCGCGGGCAATGGTCCATAGCTCGGAATCCATGCCGGCACCTGCCCGTCTGAGAAGAGGCTCTCAGCTTCCATGACGACGTGGATTTCGGTGGGGACATCATCGGCAGAGCCCTGCCCAGTGAGTCGTTCCACCAATACATCGGCCATCAGCTGATTGCGGGTGCGGCCGAAGTCCAGGCCTTCCATCTTGCGCTCGGCGGCATCGGCCTCCAGATTCTCATAGGCGGCGACGGCCTGCTGCAGAGGCAGGGTGGCACTGAGCTGAGCCATGCCATTGTTGAGCGCCTGCAAGGACACATGTCGGCCCGTGCTCGCCGCTTCGGCCCTCTCATGCGCATTGTCAGAGGACACATTTGCCGCCAGAGAGCGGGCCTCGTTCCGCAGCCGGCGATTACCGGCCACAGAGGCACGGTCCTTGAGCTCTTCATCGACGAAGAGACGCTCTTCGGACGTGAGCCATGCCGTCTCATCGGCGATGATGCGAGCCTTGGCTTCGGAAATAGAACCGGTGGCCAGGGCCGCATAGGTGCGAGGAAGATCGTTGACCACTGCCTTGGAAGTCGACAGAAACTTGCGACCCGTCGAAGGTGAGACTCTCTTGGCCAGCGCGATCTCATTGCCGGCGTACTTTCCCTGTTCGCGCGTGGGCACGTCATTGGCGGCGTCTTCGCGCTGGCGATGCGTATGGAAGGCTACAGCCTCACGCGCCTGAGCAGCTGCGGCGGCCGCTGCGAGCTCTTCGAGCGAGCGAATGCGGGTCTGCGCCTCCCAAGCATTGTCCGCCGGTTCGAGGTCACGCAGAATCCGGCACCACCGATCGATCTCGGTGGTGATGCCCGGGAGCCGGGCCCACGAACCAGGGCCCCGATAATCGGGGTGGTCCGGGTCATCCGCGGGGTGCGTGAACATGTGACCAGACTATGTGGAGACACTGACACAGCCACTGACACGAGATCGACATACCTTGACACCGTGTCAAGCTTGGAAGGCCGCGAGGTCGTCAGCCTCTCATTCCAACCCCAGTGCCCTATTCCAACCCCAGTGCCCTATTCCAACCCCAGTGCTCGGCGCATCGGAGAGAATTTGGCTTCGGTTTCGGCCACCTCGGCGAGGGGGTCCGAATCGGGCATGATGCCCGCTCCGGCGAACAGGCGGATCCGATTGCGGTCCTCGAGCTGTCCACAGCGCAGGGCGATGCCGAACTGTCCGTTGCCGCGATCGTCCATCCAGCCGACCGGGCCCGAATACCGTCCGCGGTCGAGCGGTTCCAGCTCATCCACGTGAGCGACCGCGCTGGCCTGCGGGTATCCGCCGACAGCCGCGGTCGGGTGCACGGCCGCCGCGATGTCGAGGGCGTTGAGGCACGAGTCTGCCGGCAGGTGGGCCGCGGCGTCCGATGCCGAGTGGATGACATTGGCCAAGGGCAGCAGGTGTGGCCGCTCATCGACGCTCACATCATCGGCGACAGAGCTGAGGCTGCGCTGCAGCGAGGCGATTGCGAAGGCATGTTCGGTGCTGTCCTTGTGCGCGCTCAGCAGCTTCCGGGCCGCCGGCAGCTCCGTGGTCGGGTCGCTCTCCACCCGATACGTGCCCGCGAGCACGCGAGAAGACACGCGGTTGTTCTCGACGCCGATGAGCAGTTCCGGCGTGGACCCGATGAGGCCGGCGACGTCGAAGGTCCAGCAGCTGGGGTAGCTGCGGTTGAGCGCACCCAGCACGGATCGCACGTCGATGTCATCGTCCGTGGTGACCAGCTCATCGCGGGCCAACACGATCTTGCGCAACGTGGAATCGTCGGCGAAGGCGTCGACCTCGGCGGAATCTCCGACGGGAGTGAGCATGTGCGAGACCTTGTCGACCAGGTTTGCCCACGAAGCGCTGTCGAGGTCACCGGGCGAGGACGTCGCCGAGGTGACACGGCGCAGGGGTTCGGCCTTGAGCACGGGAGGGGTGGGGGCGGCGCCCTCGGCGATGATGGATGTCATCCAGACGCGACCGCCTCGGCGACCGAGCACGAATTCGGGGACGTGGATGAGGGAATCGATCTCGGATTCACCCGAGTATGCGACGGTGGAAAAGCACATCAGCCCCGAGCCGAGCAGGTCGACCTCGTCCTCGATGGTCGCAGCTGCCGTGATGGCCTTCCACGCGTCCGATAGTTCGGTGAATCGGCTGCGCCCGCGCGCCCTGATGCGCAGGGTGCGGCCGAAGCCGATGAGGCCCGAGGTGTCGCGGACCCAGCAGGAGAACGCCGAGGTGGGCAGGAGCTCCAGCGTCTGTTCGACGGTCGTGGGCAGCCCGGATTCGAAGGGGAATCCCGGCCCCGGTTCGACGTCGTCGACGAAGCGAGAGCGCACGTGCAGTAGCGGGGGTGCGGTGCGGATATCGGAGGTGCTGAAGGTGGTAGTCATTTCGGCCCATTCTAGTCGAGAAATCAGGGCCGCCGACGCGCCGGAGTGCACCGCCGAGCGCTGACTGTGGCCAGTTCCACACCACGCCGAGCGCGGAAACGAGTTCGCGGATTCGCCCCCCGGGTGCAGGTGTTGAGAGAATGGAGCCATGAACCGTGCTCAGCTGGACAAGCAGCCCGACGATGTCGCGTCGATGTTCGATGATGTCGCCTCCCGCTACGACCTCACCAACGATGTGCTCACCTTCGGTTTGGCGCGTACCTGGCGCCGGACGGTTGCGTACTCGGTGGCTGCCGGGCCCGGCGAACGCGTCCTCGATCTCGCGGCCGGAACGGGAACGTCATCGATGACGTTCACGCATCACGGCGCCGAGGTGGTCGCGGGTGACATCTCACAGGGCATGCTCGCCGAGGGCCGTCGCAGGCACCCCAAGATCGACTTCATCTACGCCGATGCGATGGATCTGCCGTTCTCTGCTGAGAGCTTCGACGTCGTCACCATCTCCTTCGGCATTCGCAACGTCAACGACGTGGATGCAGCACTCTCGGAGATGCTGCGCGTGCTCAAACCCGGTGGCCGCCTCATCATCTGCGAGTTCTCGACGCCGACCTTCGACCCTTTCAGCCTCGTCTACAAGGAATACCTGATGCGGGCCCTGCCCGCCGTGGCGAAGGTCGTGTCCTCGAACCCCGAGGCCTACGTCTACCTGGCCGAATCGATCCGTGCCTGGCCCGACCAGGACGAATTCGCCCACAAGATCCTCGACGCCGGCTTCGACCAGGTCAAACATCGCAACCTCACCGGCGGAATCGTCGCCGTTCATCACGCTCTCAAGCCGTGAATAACTTCGACGCCGAGGTCATCGTCGTCGGGGCGGGGCCTGCCGGATCGGCCATCGGTGCCTACCTCGCGCAGGCCGGCCACGAGGTCATCATCCTGGAGAAGTCCGGGTTCCCCCGGGACAAGATCTGCGGCGATGCCCTGACTCCCCGCGCGGTCAAAGAGGTCGGCTTCTTGGGCATGGACACTCCCGAATCCGAGGGGTGGCACAGGAACAGAGGACTGCGTCTCATCGGCGGCGGACACCGCTTGGAACTCGACTGGCCCGACATCGACGGCACGCCGAACTATGGGCTGACGAAGCCGCGGATGACGATGGACGAGGCCTTCGCCCGCCACGCCCAGCGCAGCGGTGCCAGGCTGTTCGAGCAGGTCAAGGCCATGTCCCCGGACGTCGGGGACGACGGCTGGATCCAAGGTGTCCACGCCTCCGGAACCGACCATCGCGGTCGCAGGGTCGGACCCGCGGCCCATTTCACGGCTCCGATCGTCATTGCAGCCGACGGCGTCTCCTCACGCCTGGCTGTGGCCATGGGATTGGAGAAGCGCGACGATCGCCCCATGGGTGTGGCCGTGCGCGCCTATCATTCCTCGCCGAGGCATGCCGATGACTACATCGAGAGCTGGGTCGAGATGCGCTCGAGCAATGCGGCGGGCGAGTCCGAGGTGCTGCCCGGGTACGGCTGGCTCTTCCCACTGGGCGACGGCACGATCAACATCGGTGCCGGCCTGCTGGACTCCTCCCCCCAGTTCGGATCCGTCGACTTCCGCGCCATGATGGGCGACTGGATTGCGGATATGGGACACGAATGGGGCATCGACGAGTCCACCTCACTGGGCCCGATCAAATCTGCGGCACTGCCGATGGCCTTCAACCGGACCCCGCATTTCCACAAGGGGCTCCTGCTCGTCGGCGATTCGGGTGGGATGGTCAACCCTTTCAATGGGGAGGGCATCGACTATGCTCTTGAGTCCGCTCGTCTGGCCGCCGAGGTGATCTCCACCTATTCCCGTTACCCGCAGCGCGTGATGCGGGAGAAACTGCAGGAGTATCCCGCGCTGGTGGGTGATTCCCTGGGCGGCTACTTCACCCTGGGTCGCGTTTTCTCAGCCATTATCGGCCACCCTGCACTCATGCAGTTCGGAATCAAGTACGGTATGGGTGTTGACGTTGTGATGGAATTCGTCGTGAAGTTGTTGGCGAATCTCTACCGCGACTCGAAGGTCTCTGAGGCCGATCTCATCGACCGGGTGATTTCAGCTCTCACTCGAATCGTGCCGGCTACCAGCAATGCCTGAGCTCACCAGCGACTACAACACTGACTACGATGAATGACGAGGACATGAGCCACCTAGCCTCTCCGGCGACTTTTATCGGTGCCGACGCCCAGCTTGCGGCGGATATCTCCACTCAGTTGGAATCCGTCGAGCGCAGGCTCTATGACGTGACCGAGCAGACACGGAAACTGCCGGACACCACGTCCAAGCATCTCCTCGCAGCCGGTGGAAAACGTGCCCGTCCCAATCTGCTGCTGCTCACAGCCCGCCTCGGCGAGGCTGATCGTGATGAGATCATCGACGCGGCCGTCGCCGTGGAGCTCATCCACCTGGCCTCCCTCTATCACGACGATGTGATGGACGATGCCCCGGTTCGCCGAGGTGCCCCGGCCGCACACGAGGTGTGGGGCAATTCCGTGGCCATCCTCACCGGTGACCTTCTGTTCTCGAAGGCTTCAGGGGTCACCGCAAAGCTCGGGCCCGAGGCCGTCGCGGTCCAGTCCGAGACCTTCGAGCGTCTCGTCCTCGGCCAGCTCAACGAGTTCGCGGGGCCACCGGAGGACGCGGACGCGATCGACCACTACATCCACGTACTCGCGGACAAGACGGGATCCCTCATCGCCACCTCGGCACAGTTCGGGGTCATGTTCTCAGGTGCGGATCAGGCCTTGGCCGAGCCCGTGCGGGTCTTCGGCGAACGCGTCGGCATCGCCTTCCAGCTCGCTGATGACATCATCGACCTGACGGCTTCCTCGTCGGTGTCGGGCAAGACCCCCGGGACCGATCTGCGCGAACGCGTCCCCACCCTGCCGGTGCTCTACGCCCGCGCCGCCGCAACCGACGGTGACGTCGCCGCCGTCGAGGTGGTCGAACTGCTGGATGGTGATCTGAGCTCTGACGAAGCACTCGAGACCGCTCGCGCAGCGTTGGCTGCCCACCCGGTGACGTCTCGAGCCCGCGCCGAGGCGGTTCGCTGGGCCGACGATGCGAAAGCTGCTCTTGCACCGCTGCCCGAAGGACTCGTCAAGGAGTCGCTGTTCTCATTCGCCGATTCCGTGGTCTCGCGCAGCGCCTGACCATGTCGGATACGGTGCAGCCTCAGCCGATTGAGGCTCAGACCGAACATCGGTCGGGCGTTCGGCGACGGCTGACTCCGGTCGATTGGATCGGATTGGGCGTCCTCCTGCTGTTCCTCGTGGTGGGGCTGAGCTGGTCGAAGTGGATGCCCTATTGGGGCAAAGCCTGGACGCTGAGCCAGACCTCCGTCTGGGACGGCAGTCCGCTCTTCGAAGCTGCGGGGGAGACGTTCTCCCTTGCCGGGGCGTGGGACTTCACCCTCGTGTACTTCACCGCTGTGTGGAAGGCGCTGCTCGTGGCGCTGGTGGTGGCTGCCGCCATCGATGCGCTGGTGCCGCGCGACTGGCTGCTGCGAGTGATGAATCGGCGGACCCATACCGGCCAGTCGCTCGTCGGTGCGACATTGTCGCTGCCATCCATGATGTGCACCTGCTGCGCGGCTCCGGTGGCTGCCGGTCTGCGCAGTTCCGGCGTCATGCGAAGTGCCGCCTTGGCCTACTGGGTGGGCAACCCGCTCCTCAATCCTGCTGTTCTGATCTTCCTCGGGCTCGTTCTGCCGTGGCAGTACGTGCTGACGCGCCTGGTCGTGGGCGTCCTCATCGCTGTCGGGGCCAGCGCGCTCATCGGCCGTTGGATCAAGGGCCGCGCCGAGGCGGTCCCCGCGCAGAGTTCCGGAGCGATCACAGTGTCGGCGCTTCCCGTGCGCTACCTGCGGTCGCTGTCGAAATTCACTCTCATCCTCGTGCCCGAGCACCTCGCCCTGGTCTTCGTCATCGGGCTCATCAGTCCCTGGTTGTCGGGTGTCTACGGGCTCGAAGCTCAGGTGGGTGCCATCGCTGTGCTCATCGCCGCTGTTGTGGGCACGCTCCTGGTGATCCCCACCGGTGGGGAGATCCCCATCATCATCGCGCTGCTCGGCGTCGGAGTGGGTGCGGGCATCACCGGAGCTCTGCTGATTGCGCTCCCGGCCCTGAGCATTCCGTCCATGGTCATGGTCGGAAAGTCACTCGGGTGGCGCACCACCTCGGCGATGGGCAGTGCCGTGGCGCTCGGCGGGGTACTCTCCGGGATCGTCCTCATGTTCGTGAGCTGAGGCTCCCGTTGACCGAGGCCAGACAGGTAGTCGCATTCAGGCCGTCAGCCGTCGCAGAGTCAGATACGAACCGGCGGCGAAGACTACGCAGAATCCCAGGGCCCACAGTGTCAGTCCTATGCACTGTGTCTCGAGGACCCACATCCAGACCTCGAGCCAGGCTCCGTTGAGGCTGATGAGTGCGGCACCGCCCAGCAGGACGAGGGCGATGACGAGCAGCGTGGTGATGAGGATGAGAGTTCCGAAGCGTTTGAGCACAATGGCGAACCAGAAGCCGAGGATGAACATGAGCATCGTGAGGACGAAGTAGGTCAGCCCCGCTGCGAACGGCCCACCCGCCCACACCCAGGGGAAGTAGGCGAAGTACCCGTTGATGCCATAGCCATGGGTGGCCTGTTCGATGAGCCCAAGGAGCACGAAGACGGTGGATATTGCCACGGCGCTGATGGTTGCTGCGGTCAGCGATCCGAGATAGAACTCGCGTCGAGTGAGGCTCATCGCCTGCGAGAAGTAGAAGGTCAGATTCATTGCCTGCGTTCCGACCACGGCGAAGTACCACAGAGGTGCCTGAGATCCACCGCTGTACATCGGTCCTTCGGCTCCGGAGGCGGAGATGATCCAATAGATCAGCAGCGTGATCAGCCAGACTCCGCAGAGCACGATGACGGGTACCCAGACGAAGGTCTGAGTGTTCATGAAATGGAGCCTGACGACACCGAGTATTCGACTCTTCGGTTGAGTCGAGGTCTGATTGCCGGGTGCTTCTGCTGTGGTGGTCATGACTGAAGACTCCTGACATCAGTGTCGGTGCTCGTACCGTCTTGTGAGGGGTCGGCACCTGCTTGAGTGGTGCGCACGATGAGCTGCTGGAGCGATACCGGAGTGAGGTCCAGATTGGCGTCCGCGATGAACTCACGATCGACGTCGGAGAGCTGACCGAGGATCGTCACCGACGACACACGTCCCAGCGCTTCACGGTGGATGACCTCTCTGCCGGCGACGAGACGTTGAACCGAATCAGCGTCTCCGACGATGTTGACCGCACGTGTGCGCGCCTCTTCCGTGGACTCATCCATGATGATCCGGCCGCGGTCGATGACGATGACATTCTCGAGCAGGTTTGCCACCTCATCAATGAGATGACTCGAGAGCACAATTGTTCGTGGGCACTGCGCATAGTCGGCGATGAGGTGGTCGTAGAACATCTGTCGAGCCACGGCGTCGAAGCCGAGATAAGGCTCATCGAAGAACGTGATTTCTGCCCGGGACGCCAGACCGATGATGACTCCGACTGCCGACTGCTGGCCTCGGGACAGCTTCTTGATCGCAGTCTTCATCGGAAGACGGAAGTCGTCGACGAGTTCCTCTGCGAATGATTGGTCCCAGCGGGGGAAGAAGAGGCGAGCGGTGGCGATTGCGTGCTTCGCGGTGGCGTCCTCAGGATATTTCTGGCTCTCCCGTACGAAGCACATGCGATTGAGAACGCGGGCATTCTCATAGGGGTGCTCACCGAAGACCTCAACTTCACCGCTGGTGGCGAAGCCCTGTGCTGTGAGGATCGACATCAGTGTCGTCTTGCCGGCACCGTTGCGGCCCAGAAGGCCGTAGATCGAGTCTTTTTCGATCGACAGGTTGATGTCCTCGAGCGCAGTTGTGTGCTTGTACTGCTTCGTGAGGTTGCGCACCTCGATGACAGAAGTCATCTTTCATCCCTTCGTGGCGGTTGTATCCATGGTGGGGGAAGCGCTGAGTTCAGCAGATCGTTCTGCGATGAGCGTGATGACGTCATCGTGGTCAAGTCCCAGCCGGCTCGCTTCGGAGAGGAGTGGCGCGATGAAGTTCTCGGAGAAGGCGGTCCTGTATTCGTTGATGAGCAATGTTCGGGCTCCTTCCTTCACGAACATTCCAATCCCGCGCCTCTTCTCCAGAACTCCCTTGGCCACGAGCTGGTTGACTCCCTTGGCCGCAGTCGCGGGGTTGATCGAGTAGAAGCTGGAGAGCTCGTTCGTCGATGGTGCTCGAGACATCTCCGGCAGGGTGCCATTGATGATCGAGTCTTCGACCTGCTCGGCGATCTGCGCGAACAGTGGCTTGGCTTCGTCGATCACATCAGCTCCATGTGTGTTGGTTAGTTACTCAACCAACTAACCATGGAAGCGAGAGTCGTGTCAAGAGATCATGTGAGGGACTTCCGCTGGAGTGGCTGCAGATTGCGCAGCTGGAGCAGCTACAGCTTGCGGCGACTCTGGCGGACGAGGTCGATGCAGAGCAGAAGCACCGCGATCCAGATGACGAAGAAGCCGACCCAGCGCGTGGTCGACATCATCTCTCCGAGAATGAACACGCCGGTGATGAACTGCATCGTCGGAGTGATGTACTGCAGCATGCCCACCCAGGACAGGGGGATCCTCCTGGCCGCCGCGCTGAAGAGGATCAGGGGAATCGCGGTTGCCGGACCAGTGACGAGGATGATGATGACGTGACTGGCCCCGAACCCGGTGAATGTGGACAGCCCCTGCGCTCCGAGGGCGAGGAGGAAGATGGCGCTGGGTACGGCCAGCACGGCGGACTCGACGGTCATTCCCTCCAGGGCACCGACTCGATTGCCCACCTTGTTCTTCACCAGTCCGTAGAGCCCGAAGGACAGGGCCACCGTGAATGAGAGGTACGGCATGCGGCCCAGGCCGACGCCGACGATGATGACGGCGAGCAGCCCGAACCCGGCGGCGGTCCACTGCAGGGGGCGCAGCTTCTCGCCGAGGAAGATGACACCCAGGCCGATGGAGATCAGGGGATTGAGGTAATAGCCCAGTGACACCTCGACGAGGTGGCCGGTTTCGACCCCATAGACGAACGCCGTCCAATTGATGGCGATGAGGACAGCGGCCAAGGCCAGCAGCCAGAACGTGCGACCGGAGCGGACGACCTGCCACGTGCGTTCGAAGCCTCCGGTGAAGGACAGGAGGATGACACAGAAGAGCAGCGACCAGATGACGCGATGCGACACGAGTTCGAGGGCTCCGGTCGGGGCGGCGGCAGCGAAGAGGAGTGGGATGAGACCCCACAGCAGGTAGGCGGAGAGGCCGTTGACCAGTCCGGATCTGCGAATGGCGTTCATGTCTGGGGTCGGATCTGGGCTCACATGCAGAGTCTAATGATGTCGCGGCTGGATTCCGCCCCGGTCTGACAGGTGGGATGGGAATGCGAGTTTCGTCACGTGTTTGTTAGGAGGTCCTTCATTGCCGATACAATTGGAGATGACTTACTAGAGAGGTGTGAGAATGACGCGTCCCTTCCGTGTGGCCATCATCGGTGCCGGTCCTGCCGGCATCTATGCGGCTGATCTGTTGACCAAGGCCGAGCGTGACTTCGAGATCAGCATCGATCTCTTCGAGCGGTTGCCGACTCCGTTCGGGTTGGTCCGTTATGGGGTGGCTCCGGATCATCCGCGGATCAAGGGCATCATCAACGCTTTGATCAAGGTCCTCGACCGGGGAGATATTCGTCTGTTCTCGAATGTCGAGTACGGTGCCGATATCAGCCTGGGGGAATTGACGGACCGCTATGATGCGGTGATCTTCTCCACCGGCTGCTTCATTGATGCTTCGTTGAGTCTTCCTGGTGTGGATCTGCCGGGGTCGTATGGTGCTGCGGACTTCGTCAATTGGTATGACTCGCATCCGGATGTGGGTCAGTCGTGGCCGTTGGATGCTGAGCAGGTTGCTGTCATCGGCAATGGGAATGTTGCTCTCGATGTGGCTCGTGTGTTGGCCAAGCAGCCCGATGATATGCACACGACCGAGATCCCTGATCATGTGTATGAGGGGTTGAAGGATTCGAAGGTCACGGATGTGCATGTGTTCGGCAGGCGTGGTCCGGCGCAGGCGAAGTTCACGCCTTTGGAGTTGCGTGAGCTTGGGCATGTCAAGGATGTTGACATTGTTGTCTATCCTGAGGACTTCGAGTTCGATGATGGGTCGTTGGCCGCGATCGAGTCGAGCAACCAGACCAAGCAGGTTGCGAAGACGTTGACCGATTTCACGATGCGTGAGCCGGTGGGGGCCAAGCGCCGTCTGCACCTGCACTTTCTGCATGCCCCGGTTGCCATCCTCGGTGAGGATCGAGTCACGGGTCTGCGTACTGAGCGTCAGGAGCTCGACGGTGCTGGCGGCGTTGTCGGGACTGGGACTTTCCACGATTGGGAGTTCGGTGCTGTGTATCGGGCCGTCGGCTATGCGGGGACTGCGTTGCCGCAGTTGCCCTTTGACTCGGGTAGGGGAGTCATTCCGAACCATGAGGGCCGGGTCGTCGATGCCGATGATCAGAAGGCTTCTGGCGAGGCTGACGTGGTTCAGGGTGTGTACGCGACCGGTTGGATCAAGCGTGGTCCTGTCGGACTCATCGGGCATACGAAGGGTGATGCCCTCGAGACGATCGGGCACATCCTCGATGACCGGGCCGCGGGTGTGCTGACCGAACCGGTGTATCCGGATGACAACGCGATTGTCGAATTGTTCGAGGCAAAGGGCGTCGATTACGTCGATTGGGAGGGTTACCACCGGGTGGAGACAGCCGAGAAGGCTCTCGGTGAGGCCGAGGGGCGTGAGCGTGTGAAGCTGGCGACGCGCGAGGGGATGCTCGCCGAGGCTCGCAGCCACCTCCAGACGGAAGTGGCCGGCCAGCCCGCATCGGGGCACTGACCTCAACTCAACGCCGAAATCTGCGAGCGCGTCACTGTATCGGTGGCGCGCTCGTGGTTTGATGGGTGCAGTGATGAGCCCTGCGGCAGAGGAGGTACGGTGAGCCCGGATTCGGCAATGAGAGAAGTGGTCTCGCAGGCTTATGCGCAACGGCGTGACGCCTGGGAATCTGCCGCAGTGCGGATCAAGCACTGGCTCAAGCAGCAGCAGAAGGGACTTCTCAAGGACAAAGACGTCTCCCGCCTGGACGTCGATGGGCATCGCATCAAGGATCCGGCCCGCACCTTGGCGAAGCTCGTCGAGAAGTCGGCCGATGATCCGCAGCTGCGGGTTTCGACTCCTCGCGACGTGGAGGATCACATCCGCGACATCGTCGGAGTGAAGGTGCTGTGCAAATCGCCGCGCGACCAGAAGATGATGTATGACTCTCTCAGGGATCCGCAGCAGCTCGGTGCCTTCGTCCTCATCGAGCAGAAGAACTACGTCGACCCGCCCAAGCCCAGCGGTTACCGGGCCTGCCACGTGACCCTGCAGATTCCCTCCGACCAGGGTGACCCGGTCTTCGCGGAGATCCAGGTCAAGACCAGGCTCCAGGACGCCTGGGGTGAGCTGACCCACGAGGACATGTACAAACCGGGGGCGGCGATGAAGCCCAGTGAGCTGCATGGTGAGTTCGCCCGCGCCATGGCCAACATGCTCGCGACGGTCGATGATATGGCCGATACCCTCGCGGTCGAGCTCTCTGCGCTGACGAATCCCGACCTGGACACCGATGTGCTCACCGCTACCGACGACACCATCGAGGTCAAGGTGAGGGCCACAGGTCCGAAGTACGCTCTGGCCGTCGACGGGGATGGCCGTCAGGGTCTCATTCCCGCCTTTGCCGTTCGCAAGCTCAGTGACTCCAAGGGCACGATCAAGGTCAACGACTTCGTCAGTGTTGATGACCGTCTGCGCGCCACCGTCGAAGAGGACTCGAAGGGTCTCTACTACATACCGGTGGCGCTGGCCTGAACGAGTCCGGAGCCTCTTGTGGATCGTCTGCTCCAGATCTCATTGTGGAGCAGCTGATCTATCATCGGAGAATGGACGTGAACACCCGTGGGCGACCTCCCGAATTCGATCGGGACGCGGCCGTGCTCGAGGCCGCGCGACTGTTCTGGCGTCGTGGCTACAGCGGAACCTCGACCCGGGATCTGACCTCGGCGATCGGCGTCTCGACTTCGAGTCTGTATTCGGCCTTCGGCAGCAAGGCAGGCGTGTTCGAGGAATCCGTTTCGTTCTACGTCCGGCGGTACACGGACATCTATGAGAAGGCGCTGGCGGCGCAGTCCATCGGAATTGCCATCGATGAGCTGCTGAGAGAACTGATCATCGAAATCACTCAGCCCGCCGACTCACACCCCGGTTGTCTCATCACCAGCGCAGCGATGGCCGCCAGCCCCGCGACGAGGAAGGCGCGCGGGGACGTGTCGACCATGCTGATGCGCAACGAGCGCCTTCTCCGGGCCCGGATCCGCCGAGCGATCGATGAGGGCGAGATCCTGGGCGGAACCGACGCCGAGGTCGTCACCGGTTTCGTGCAGACGATTTGGCAGGGCGTGTCCGCTCAATCGAACCGCGGCGTCGGGCGTGATGAACTGCTGCGCATCGCCGACTTCTCGCAGAGAGCGATGTGGTCGACGTATACGCGGTGAGCCCGCGGGCCGGGGCGTGAGCCCGGATGCTGCCTCGTGGCCCGCGGGAATCTGCAGCCGTCAGGCCGGCACATGCTCCGCGGCCAGCACAGCGTCTCGTGCGGCCACCAGATTGGCCAGGGCCCGCCTCACCTCGGCGTAGCCCCGGGTCTTCAGTCCGCAGTCGGGGTTGATCCACAGGCGATCGGCGCCGACATCGACCAATGCGGCCTCGATGAGCTCAGTGAGTTCCACGACCGTGGGCACGCGGGGCGAGTGGATGTCGTAGATTCCCGGCCCGATGCCGCGAGTGAAATCGAAGTCGGCGATATCGGCGAGCACCTCCATCCGTGATCGGGCCGCCTCGATGCTCGTGACATCGGCATCGAGTGCATTGATCGCCTCGATGATCTGGCCGAACTCCGAATAGCACAGGTGCGTGTGGATCTGCGTGCTCGGATCGACCTTGGCGTTGACCAACCGGAATGACCTCACGGACCACTCGAGGTAGTCGGGCCGATCATCGTCGCGCAGGGGGAGGAGCTCACGCAGCGCCGGTTCATCGACCTGAATGATTGAGATGCCGGCCGCCTCGAGATCGGCGACCTCATCGGCAAGGGCCAGGGCGATCTGATCGGCCGACTGGGCCAAAGGCACATCATCGCGGACGAAGGACCAGGCGAGGATCGTCACCGGCCCGGTGAGCATCCCCTTGACCGGACGCTGGGTCCGCGTGGCCGCATAGGTCGACCATTCGACGGTGAAGGCCTCGGGCCGTGAGACATCTCCGAAGAGGATCGGCGGACGGGTGCACCGGGAGCCATAGGACTGGACCCAGCCGTTGTCCGTGGTGGCGAATCCGTCGAGGTTCTCCGCGAAGTACTGGACCATGTCGTTGCGCTCAGGCTCTCCGTGGACGATGACGTCCAAGCCCAGTTCCTCCTGCAGCTCGACCACACGGTCGATCTCGACTCTCATCGCAGCAGAGTATTCCCCGGCATCGAGTCGGCCGCCGCGATGGTCCGCGCGGGCGCGGCGGACCTCGGCGGTCTGTGGGAACGAACCGATCGTCGTGGTCGGCAGACGGGGGACATCGAGTGACGATTGGGCGACGGCGCGGGTCGCGAAGTCGATGCGGAGGCCGTCGTCTCCGGACACGGCAGCGGTGCGGGCGGCCACCTCGGCGCTGTGGACTCGGGCGGATTCCGTGCGAGTGCGCTTCGCACGATCGGCACGGGCGAAGGCCTCCGCACAGGACTCTGCGCCTTTCTCCAGAGCGGTTGCCAGGGCGGCCACCTCGGTGACCTTCTCCTCGGCGAAGGACAGCCAGGAGGCGACGTCGACAGGCAGACTCGTTTCGCCGGACACGGTGTGGGGAACGTGGAGCAGCGAGGTCGAGGTAGAGGCGCTGAGAGAGTCGCGACCGAAATCGCCTAAGACGGCCAAGCTGGAGCGCAGGTCATCGGCCCAGACGTTGCGTCCGTCGATGACACCGGCGACGAGGTGGACCGGGGCGGGGACCTCGGCGGCGATGCGGTCCACATAACTGGGATCGATCGCACGGGTGGCTGCGGAGACATCCACGCCGAGTGCATCGATGCCCGAATGCGCCAGCGCGGGCAGCCCTGCGCGCAGGCTCCCGTACGGAGCCGTGACCAGGATCTGCGGGTGGGTGCTCGCCCCGGCCAGGGAGGTGTAAACGCGGGAGGCCGCCTCGGCGAGCTGCTCATCGGTGTGCTCGGTGAAGTCGGTGACGAGCGCCGGTTCGTCCAGCTGGACCCAGTCGACGCCGGCCGCGGCGAGGATGCTGATGACGTCGCGGTAGACGGCCGTGAGCTCGTCGAGACGTGCGAACGCCGAGGTGGTCGTGCCGGGAGCGGTCTTCGCCAAGGCCAGCAGGGTGACGGGGCCGACGAGGACGGGCCGGATAGTGTGACCGGCGGCGCGGGCCTCCGACACGAGGGAGAGCAGATGTTGGGGGTGGGCCCTGAACCGGGTGGAATCCTCGATCTCGGGCACCAGATAGTGGTAGTTGGTGTCGAACCATTTGGTCATCTCCAGCGGTGGCCGCTGTGCTGTGCCCCGTGCCAGAGCGAAGTATTCGTCGAGATCGAAGTCGGTGCCGGCCGTCTCTGAGCCGATGAGCCCGACGGTCAGGGCGGTGTCGAGGACATGGTCGTAGTGGCTGTAGGAAGCGGGGATCGAATAGTCCTCGTCCAGGCCCAGCTCCCGCAGGCGGTGGTAGGTGCTCAGCCGCAGGGTGTGTGCGGACTGGGCGAAGACCTCGGCGTCGATGCGGCCTGCCCAGAAGCTCTCGAGAGCCTTCTTCTGCTCGCGTTTCGGGCCGATGCGCGGGTATCCGGTGATGGTGGCCGTGGGAAATGTGCTGGTCATGTCAGTGTCTCCTTCTGTTCTGCGGTTGTTGGAATCGGTGAGGGCGGCCACCGCCGAGGTGGTGGTGACGGTTGGAATGACGTGAGACTGACCCCTGCTGCGTCGAGCGCGGAGAGGAGGTCCTGGGTCGTGGCCGGATCGTTGAACGTGTAGAAGTGCAGGCCGTGTGCCCCCTGCTCAAGCAGTGCGGCAGTGTGCTCGGCCGTGATCTCGAGGCCGATCCTGCGCGCGCTCGCCTCGTCGTGGGCCCGATCGAAGCGGGCGAGGAGAGGATCCGGGACAGGGAGACCGGAGAGTCTGCCCATCGTGTGCAGGCGTCTGAGGTCGGTGATGGGCAGGATGCCGGGGATGATCGGGATCGTGATCCCGGCATGCTCGGCCCGCATGCACAGTTGCGCATAGGCAAAGGGGTCGAAGAAGAGCTGGGTGATGGCGAAGTCGGCACCGTTGCGCTGTTTGGCCGCCAGGACGTCGAGATCTTCCTCGGTGCCGGTGGATTCGGGATGCCCCGAGGGGTAGGCGGCGACGCCGACCCCCAGACGGCCGGCGGCCAGGCACGCCACGTTGTCGCGCTCGACTTGTCGCAGGAGACGCACGAGGGCATCGGCGTGGGGCAGGTGGTCGGCCGGGACGGTGGAGACCCCGGTGGGGAAGTCTCCGCGGAGGGCGAGGAAACCGCGCACGCCGACGTTCAGCAGGTGGTCGATCCAGTCCAGCAGTTCGGCTTCCGTGCCGGCGGTGCATGCCAGATGGGCCAGTGGGCGCAGAGAAGTGCGAGCGGTGACGTGCTCGATGAAGTCGGCGGTGCCCTCCAGCCAGTTGCTCTTCGCGGAGGAGGTCACGGCGAGGTAGTCCGGATTCAGCGAGTCCAGAAAGCGCAGGAGCTCGGGCATCCTGGCGGTCTGCTTCGCCGACCGCGGGGGAATGACCTCGAAGGACAGGGCGCGGCGCAGTCGATGGGATGCTGCCGGTTGCGGATCGTCGAATGTCTGCGGGGCGGAAGCGGAGACCCTGGGCGCGGTCGTGGCTGGGGAGAAGGTGGTGGACATGCCGCCATCCTGCCGCCCGGCTCAGTGAAGTGCGCGTCGGGAAGAACGATCTGCGACGCAGTCCGTCATCAACACGTCAGAGAACGACCGAGCCGGTCAAGGGGGGACTTGTTGCGTCATGTTGTCTGAAGTGATGCCGTCGTGGGGTATGGGGAGGGGAGCGCCGGCCCGAGTCGCAGCGGGGACTCAGCGGTAGTTGATGAACTGCAGGTCAAGATCGAGGTCCTTGCCCTTGAGCAGGGAGATGACTTCCTGGAGGTCATCGCGCTTCTTCGAGCTCACGCGCAGCTCGTCGCCCTGGATCTGGGACTTGACGCCCTTGGGGCCCTCGTCGCGGATGAACTTCGAGATCTTCTTCGCGTTCTCCTTGTCGATGCCCTCCTTGAGGGTGGCATCGATGCGGTGCTCCTTGCCCGAGGGGTAGGCCTCACCGTCCTCGAGTGACTTCAGGGAGATGCCGCGCTTGACCAGTTTGGATTGGAACACGTCGAGGATCGCCTTGACACGGTCCTCGCTGACGGCCTTCATCTGGATGGCCTCTCCGGTCCAGGCGATCGAGGCGTCGGTGCCGCGAAAGTCGTAGCGGGAGTTGATCTCTTTGGCCGCCTGATTGAGTGCGTTGTCGGCTTCCTGCCGGTCGACCTTGCTGACGACGTCGAACGAGGATTCGCTGGCCATGAATGCTCCTTTTGTGGTGAGAGGACGGACGACTATCTGATCACAGAGTCTAGTCGAGTCCCGCAATTGTGACCTGGGTCTATCGAGTTGGTGAAACCGGGCGGGTGCTTGTAGTATTTTCAAGTGCTCATCGAGCACACACTGCGGCAGATTGCCCGAGCGGCCAAAGGGAGCTGACTGTAAATCAGCCGGCATTGCCTTCGAAGGTTCGAATCCTTCATCTGCCACGCAGACGGGAGAAGCCCTGTGATCATCACCTGATCACAGGGCTTCTTCGCATTCACCTCCATTGCGCTGATCCGCGCCAGCGTGTAGAAAAGTGCGCAGGACAGTGCAACGGAGGCCCCCGATGAATGAGGAAGACGCTCCTCGCCGCATGAACTCACTCGAGGATCGCAATGCGATCGTCGAATCCGCACTCGAGGCCGCCATCAGACGCGGCGACTTCGATGATCTCCCCGGCCTGGGCAAGCCCCTGACCGGTCTCCACAACTCCGAGGATCCCGACTGGTGGATCAAGGCGAAGATGGATGGTGAGGGCATCAGCGGCGTCGCTCCCGCCGCGTTTCAGCTGCGTAAGGAGAACGCTGTCCTCGAGGACACCCTCGACGCGTTTGCGAACGAAGCCGATGTCCGCGACTATCTCGCCGGGTTCAACAGTCGAGTCCGCGACGCGGTCATGGACCTGCGTGAGGGTCCACCCGTTTTCACCCCACCGCGGAAGATCGAGGACGAGGTCGCCGCCTGGCGCGAGCGCCGGGTCGCTCGTCGCGAAACGACGAACCCGACCCCGACGGAAGGTCCGGGCAGACCGCCTCGGCGGTGGTGGCACTAGAGCTCTGCGCGCAGCCGTTCGAGGGCCAGGTGCGCCAGCAGCGCGGCCTGATCTCCCAGCACGGTGTCATCGAAAATGACGAAGGGAGAATGGTTGTCACCCTGTTCGTCCTCGGGCACGTCCGTGCGTTTGGCGCCGAGCATCATGTAGGTGCCCGGAACCTCCTGCAGGACGAAGGAGAAATCCTCGCTGGGCATGATCGGCTGGTCCGCGACCTCCACCCGGTCCGCGCCCAGCAGGCCGCGGACCTGGTCAAGGGTCCATGCGGTCTCGGTCTCGTCGTTGACGGTCACGGGATACTGCACCTCGAAGTCCACCTCGGCGGTGCATCCGTGAGCTTCGGCGATACCTCTGGCCAGCTGCTTCGATTGGGTGCGCACGATGTCCGATGACTCCTGTGACAGCGTGCGCACGGTGGCACCGAGGCTCGCCGAGGCGGGGATGACGTTGACCGCCTCACCTGCCTTCAGCTGTGTCACGGACAAGGCGATCGGGTCGAAGGCGTTGATGCGACGGCTGACCATGTTCTGCAGGGCGGTGACGACTTCGGCCAGGGCTGGGACCGGGTCGATTGCCGACTGCGGCTGGGACCCGTGGCCCCCGCGTCCGTGGAGGGTGATGCGGAGGACATTGGAACCTGCCTGCAGAGTCCCGGGCTTCGTGGTCACGACGCCTCTGGGCCCCATGTGGACGTGGGCTCCGAAGGCGGCGATCGCCCGGGAGCCTGCCGCGTCGAGCACGCCTTCGTCGATCATCACCGATGCCCCGTTGCAGCCCTCCTCGCCGGGCTGGAACATGAAGACGACGTCACCGGCGAGCAACTCCCGATGCGCGTGCAGAAGCTTTGCGGCACCGACGAGACCTGCGGTGTGCAGGTCGTGCCCACAGGAATGCATGTTCCCGTTCGTCGACTTGAACGGTTCGTCGGTGAGCTCCTCGATGGGAAGCGCGTCCATGTCCCCACGCAGGAGGACGGATGGAGCATCTGCGGATCGGTCCGGATGTGTGCCCCGGAGGACCGCCACCACCGAGGTGGTCCCGACTCCCGTGCTCACCTCCAGGTCGAGGCCCTCCAGAGCGGTGAGAACCTCGGACTGCGTGTGCGGGAGGTCGAGGCCGACCTCGGGACGGGAATGGAGGCGGCGACGCAGATCCTGCAGCTGGGGCAGGAGGTCAGCCGCCTCGGCGAGGAGGGCGCTCACAGCATGCCGACGAGGACGCTGGCGATGATGACCGAGCCGGAGCTGACCGAAGTGAAGCCGCCGACGAGCATCGGCGGCAGCATGACATCGAGGAGAGCTTCCTTCTCATCGTCATCGCGGGCGAGGGAGCGAGCGACCTCATTGGTCAGCAGGTAGTCGGCGGGGAATCCGTACATAGCGGTCAGGGCCACAGACATGCCCAGCGGGGCCTTCCACCGCAGCAGCTTCGTGGCGATGAAGCCACCGCCGAGGATGCCGACGATGCCGATGACGAGAATCGAGATGGTAGGCAGGAACGCATCGATGACGTCCTGGACCGAGGCCGTGACCAGCGGGGCCATGACGATCGCGATCACACCGGACATGGCGATGCCGAAGGAGTTCGACCGCTCCATCGCCTTGTCGGGTGAAAGTCCGAGCCAGGTGGCGATGATGCCGAGAATGAGGGCGAGGATCGAGGATGGGATATGGGTCGGGACGGCCAGCAGCGTGGCGACCGAACCGCCGACGAGGATGAGGAAGAGCATGAACAGCTGATTGTCGACGAGGAAGGCCGGCAGGGTCACCAACTTCTTCTTCGTCGCGGCGTCCTCTTCCTCCGCGTGGTGGGCCGCGGCGAGTTCGTGGAGTTCGCCGCTGTCGCGCAGCTTTCTCGCGTAGCGGCGGAGCAGGAAGTTCGTCAGCGGCATCGACGGCAGCGACTGCAGCATGAGCACGAGAGCCGGGAGGACGATGATCGCCGAGGCGGCTCCGGATGCGGTCAGGCCCTCGGTCGTGAGGCTGGTGGCGACGATGCCGCCGGCCAGTGGGCCGGAGCCGGCGATGGAGGTTTCGAACCCGAAGGTGGGCGCGATGATGAGGAAGATGAGTCCGACTGCGACAGCCATTCCGGTCAGCGCGATGACGACCGAGCGCCACTGCTTGAGCATCACCCGCAGCGGAATGAGCGTACCCATGTGGAAGAGCAGGGGTGCGACGAGGATGGTATAGACCTGGACGAGCATCGAGTCATCGATGATGGTGTCCGGGACGATGCCGAGCTTCGCGAAGATGAAGATGCTCAGCATCGCCACGAGCAGACTGGGGATCCGGGCCTTGGACCAGATCGAGACCAATTCGCCGAGGGCGATGAAGCCGAGCACGATCGCGGCAGCATAGATGGCTTCCATAGCGATCCTTTCAACGGTGGTGAGCACTGTGGGCGAGGTCGTCAGTCATACCCTCGACGGCGACGATATGAAGCACCTCACAGAGAGTACGTTATTGCCTGTCTTCGCATTGCGCCTATGCCTTTCTCAACATTCAAGATATTGAAGATGATTCAGGTCAAGGCCCACTGTTCTGTGTCCGGAGATCTGTGCGGAGACGGAATGCATTCGGATTGAGGCGAGGGCCAAGGCAGGGCATAGTCTGGGCGTATGAGTTTTCTGCAGTTCCTGCACGAACGAGGCGTCCCCGAGCGACCCGGTTCGGCGAAGCGCCCCTTGGTGATCGCTCACCGCGGCTATTCCGCAGTGGCGCCGGAGAACAGCCTCGCCGCGGTGGACGCCGCCCGTGCTCTCGACGTCGACTTCATCGAAGTCGACACCTCGACAAGCGCCGATGGGGTTCCGATCATCCTCCATGACCCGGACCTCGATCGGACCACGAACCGGAAGGGACCGGTGGCCAATCTGACGGCCGAAGAGCTCTCCTTCGTCGACGCGGGATCCTGGATGGGGCCGGGATTCACTGGTGTGCGGATTCCCACGCTGGCGGCCGTGATGCGAGACATCGAGCACCGAGGCGGCGAGCTCCTGCTCGAGCTCAAGGGGGAGTGGTCCTCCGGCGCAGTAGCTCAGATCTCCGAACTCGTCGTCGGAACGGGCACCGCTGACAGGATGGTCGTACAGTCATTCAACACTGAGACGCTGGCCGCCTGCAGAGACATGATGCCGATGGTCTCGCGGTTTCTTCTGCGCATGGTCCCACGTCCGGAAGACATCGAGATCGCGCGAGCGCTGGGTGCGGTCGCGATCAATCCCTCCTTCAAAGGCTTCTCCATGCGCAGATCCATCGTCACCGAGATCCGCGACAACGACCTGGGTGTCTTCGTCTGGACGGCCGATTCCATGGACGAATGGCGCGAGCTCCTCGACGCCGAGGTCGATGGCATCATCACCAACCAGCCCGGTCGTCTGCAGGGCTTCCTGGCAGGTCGATTCGACCCGGTGAAGTGAACCTCTGCAGCCTGTGAGTGACGTCACTGAACCCCGATTTGCCCTCGTTGCGCGAACCCGTGTAAATTCTTACCTGTTGCCCCGATAGCTCAGTCGGTAGAGCATCTCCATGGTAAGGAGAAGGTCAAGGGTTCGAATCCCTTTCGGGGCTCTCGTGCCGCTTAAAATGCGGCGCTGGGGCGGGGTAGCTCAGCTGGTTAGAGCGCACGACTCATAATCGTGAGGTCGGGGGATCGAGTCCCCCTCCCGCTACCATTCGAAGAACCTCCATCCACTGGATGGGGGTTCTTCTCATTCACAATCTCGTTCCCCAGCAGTTGAGCCAGCGTGATGTCCATGTAGTTGGCGATCGCCAACAGTTCATCAATTCGGAATGGGATCTGACCCCTCAGCCGATTAGAGACATTCTTTTGCGCGAAGCCTAGGAGCTGCGCAACGTCTGCCTGCTTCAACTGTTTCCGAACCATCCAGGCCCGCACCTCGAGCCCAATGCGCTCGTTTTCAGAAACTGCAGTTTGTTCCTCGCTCTGTATCGTCATGGTCCTACTGTATACGCTCAGCATCTGGCGGTAAACCACTGCGCGTATGCGAAACGTCGAAAACGTAGTTCGGGTCCTTGCAGGCGTATACGGTCACAGTATACGGTGAGAGTATGAGGTATTCGAAGCAAGTTAGGGCCAACGTGATGGCCGAGATGGGGAGGCGCGAACTGCGCCAGCTGGATGTAGCCGAGATTCTGGAAATCTCCCAGAACAACATTTCCAAACGCCTACACGGTGCCGTGGATTGGAAACTCGGTGAGTTGCTGAAATTGGCCAAAGCCTGGGATATCCCGTTGGCGACGCTTCTAGATGGGGCCGAAGAGGACCCGTTTGCACCAAACGGTGATGCTAAGGCGGTGAAAGCCTCATGAGCACGGAACTCGTCAGCACTTTTTCTGAGGCGGAAGCTCGAGAGTTTACAGAGGAGATCAAGGCCGACTACGGATCGCTACAGACCAAGATCGTTACCGCTTGGAAGGGAAGAATTTGGCTGGCACTCGGGTACGAGTCGTGGCAGGACTACCTCGATGAGGAATTTCGAGATGTGAGTTTGCGGCCACCGCGCGAGCTGGAAGAGCAAGTGATCGGTGAGCTTAGAGCAGCAGGAATGTCAACCAGAGGCATCGCGTCAGCGGTTGATATGGCCCCTCGTACCGTGGCACGGCGGGTGGAGAACTCAACTGTGCCAAATGGCACAGTTGACGATGACTCTCGGGTGATCGGCTTGGACGGGAAAGCTCGTCCCGCGGCAATGCCGAAACCAGCACCTGAATCTCCATCGGACGAGCACATCGTTGATGCTGAAGTTATCGACGAAGACGAGACGGAAGACTTCGGTCTCGCTTCTACGTCTGGTCTCGAACCCGCCTCCGTGGATCTCACTGAGTCGAGCAACACTCCTGGCCGCGAGCATGTCGTGCGTGCGATCCGGGAACTCCACTACGGAGCAGCGGCACCCCTGCCGATGGTGAAGAAACAGTCAAAGCTCCTCGAAGTTGCGTTCAGCGGGGGAGTGTCCGACCTCGCGACTCTCGAAGCCGACAAGGTTGAAGATCTTGGCCGGGATGTCGCCGATGCCCTCGGCGTCCTCTCCGATCTGCTCTCCGCTATGGCAACCCAGCCGGCACCCACGTTCCAGGCCGCGCTGACCCACTCGGACACAGTCGGGTCTATCAAGAAGACCATGACGAACCTCCAAGTCATCGACCGGGGCCGGGGATGACCCCGTCGTCGGAGACCAAGTGGTGAAGATCCCTGAAATCGAACCGTTCGTGATGAAGCAGATCACGACCACGAAGACCAAGTGATTGGAAGACCCATGAAGACCACATCCGTGAAAAGGCCGATCGTTCTTCTGGCAACAGTGATCCTGACCGCCGCATTGGCGGGATGCCAGCCCACCAAGGTCGAGGACGCTCCCGAAGACGAATCTAACGAGACTAACGACCCCTCGGTTGTTGATGAACGAGGCGACGGGCAAGGACTGCACGAAGAACCCATCGTCCTCGAAGACGGGCGGACGATCACCTGCGTCGTCTACGACGGTGACAACGGGCAAGGCGGAGGGACTGATGCAGGG
>NZ_JAKDJU010000211.1 GCF_030453725.1 Brevibacterium picturae | reverse complement strand
AACGAACCAGCCGAGCACGGCGCCAGCGAGAAGGATGGCGAAGAGGACACCGGTCTTCATCATGACGTCGTCGTAGGTCATTGCCCGGTCGGCAACCTGCGGACCGGCATTGCGGTTCTGTGCGGCAGGCTGGTCGAACAGGTTGTTGAGCTCCTGGTCGGACATGACCGGTTCATTGCGTCCGGCCTGGACTCCCTGATTGAGAGCCCGGTTCATCATGGGGTTACTCACGGTCGAGATCCTTTCGATCTGAGTAGGTTGCTCGCGCGGACGAAATGCCGCGCGAGAGTCGAATCATGGTTTCAGTGTAGCCACGTGAGCTGGACAGTCACTGAAGATCCAGCGCACGCATCAACGAGCGTTGCACGATGATAACGCTGGCGCTGGGTCTCGCTATTCCTGCGTTCATGTCAGAAGTAGTCCGAGTGCGTTCCTGGAGCAAACGCTAAGCCGGCGTCGAACGCAGAGCGCTCGACAGCGCCGCCCGACTCCGCCTCTCGACGCACTGAGGCAGTTCGCGGACTCAGCCCATCTGGTAGCTCGTGGCCGAGCCCGGCCCCCAGGGGATCCCGGTGGACCACCAGATGAAGAACAGCAGTCCCCAGAAGACGAACATCGCGAACGACAGCGGAATCGTGAACGAGAGCAGGGTCCCGATCCCCGAGTCCTTCTTATACCGCTGGATGAAGCCGAGGACGACGACGAAGTACGGGCTCATCGGCGAGATGATGTTCGTCGTCGAATCACCGATCCGGTACAGGGCCTGCGTGGTCTCCGGGGCGATGGACAGGAGCATGAACATCGGCACGAGCACCGGCGCCATGAGCGTCCACAGGCCCGAACCCGAGGTCAGGAACAGTGCGCCCAGGGCCACGAGCAGCCAACCGCCCATGAGGATGACGAACGATCCGGTGTCGAGGGAACCGAAGAACTCCGCTCCCCTGATCGCGAGGATCTCGCCGAGGCTGGACATCTTGAACAGCGCCAGGAACTGGCTGGCGGCGAAGAACAGGACGATGACGGGCACGAACGGCAAGAGCCCCTTGCCCATCATGTCGGGAATGTCCGATGTCTTCTTGATCGAGCCGGTGGCGTAGCCGTAGACGATGCCGACGATGAAGAATCCGAAGCCGATGATGGCGGCGATGCCCGACATCAGTCCCGATTCGGGGCCGAAGGCCCCAGCCTCATCGCGCAGGAAGGAGCCCTCGGGCAGGGCGAGGAAGAACAGGATGGCCGCGCAGGCGACGATGGAGGCCACGGCGATGACCATGCCGCGCTTCTCGTTGGAGTCCAAGGCCATCTTGACGTCGAAGTTGTCCGGGTCGTTCTCGTCCGGTTCGTCGAGTTCGATCTGGTCGGCGCGTTTGGTCAGCAGAAGTTCGGTGACCAGGGTGATGGCGCCGGCGACGACGAACATCGAGATGAAGTTGAAGTAGAAGTTCGCGAGCGGGCTGACCACGTAGTCGCCGTCGATGATCTGAGCCGCCGAGGTGGAGAGCCCACCGAGGATCGTGTCCATTGAGTTGACCATGGGTGCTGCCGAATACCCGCCCGAGGTGGCGGCGTAGGCGACGACGCAGCCCAGCAGCGGGTTGCGCCCCACCGCTTTGAACGCGAGTCCGCCGAGGGGAATCATGATCATGTACGAGGCATCCGAGGCGATCGACGCGGCGGTGCCGGCGAGTGCGACGATGAACGTGATCCACTTCGGTGAGGCACCGGCGATCGTTGCGCGCAACATCGCCGGGATCAGTCCGGACTGCTCCGCCACGGCCACGCCGATGAGGACGATGAGGACGAGGCCCAGTGGTGGGAACGTGACGAAGTTGTTCGTGGCTCCGGCGACGATCTCACGCAGGGACTCCGTGCTGAAGAGATTGGTGACACTCACCGTCTCATCGGTGGCGGGGTTGACCGCCTGCAGTCCGGTGGCGGAGAAGATCGCTGAGAGCACCATGACCACGACGGCCAGTGACAGGAACAGCCAGAAGGGGTGCGGAAGTTTGTTGCCGGCCTTTTCGATGATGACCAGCAGACGCATGAGCCAATTGAGCTCGGCAGGCTTCTTCGGTGTGGTGTCGGTGACAGCGGCGTTGCGCGACATCGATGCTCCTCGGTGGTTCGTCAAGGGGTATGCAGATGAGCCGGTGGGAGCCGCTCACCCAGTCGTCGGCCACGACCAATATGTGGCAGGGACCACTGTCTGCAAGTCCCCAGTGTCATGGACAACTCCGATTGCGGCGAGGCGATCTCATATCCTGGATTGCCGTCGTCATCGACGGAGGTGGTGGTTGGCGAGATCTGACCCCCGATCGTCGCTGCCGGACGTACCCGAGTGTCGACTTGCGGCGACTGTGCGCAGGGGCCCCACCGCTCACACTTGAAGCACGAGATTCCGCACAGCTCCTGATCACCGCCCGACTCGACCGCCCCGACGCCTCGGTCTCCCCCTGTGGGGGCTGATCGGTCTGGCTCTGTTGGCCGCCTCCCGTGTCGTCCTCCACGACCTCCGCGTCATCTACGGAATTCTTCCGGCTGCGGGCCGTCAGATCTTCTGGACGGCGCAGTTCGATGGTCAGCCGCCCCGCCTCGGCGGTCGACTCTCGGAACTCGACCCCGGGGTTTCGAACACCGTCGTCGGCGTGTTCGCGGTCTTGACAAGCATCATCACGGGAGCTGTCGTCGGTGCAGCGGCGGGTCTGGTGACGTGGCTCCTCAGCCTGGGTCGGCGGCGACGAGTTCATCGGCTCGGTTCGGATGCCGCTTCGCAGGGATGACGGATTGATGAACGGGCCCTGGTACTGGCAATGCCGGCCGCACTGTGTGTGCGACCGGCATTGCCAGCAGTGATCTCAGGTCAGATGAACGCGGGGTTCAGTTGAAAGCGAACCCAGATGAAAGCGGGCTCAGCGTTCGAGATTTCCTTGGATGAAGGCTTCGACTGCCTCATGGGCGGCGTCGTCGCCCTTCTGCTCCGGGGGCGACTTCATGAAGTACGACGATGCGGAGATGAGTGCGCCGCCGACGCCGCGATCGAGTCCGATCTTCGCCGCACGGACGGCGTCGATGATGACTCCGGCCGAGTTTGGCGAGTCCCAGACCTCGAGCTTGTATTCCAGTGACACCGGTGCATCACCGAAGTTGCGGCCCTCGAGTCGGACGAAGGCCCACTTACGGTCGTCGAGCCATTCGACGTAGTCGCTGGGGCCGATGTGGACATTGCGGTCGGAGAGCTCGGCCGAGGTGTTCGAGGTCACGGCCTGGGTCTTCGAGATCTTCTTCGACTCGAGGCGCTTGCGTTCGAGCATGTTCTTGAAGTCCATGTTGCCGCCGACATTGAGCTGGTACGTGCGGTCGAGGACGACGCCGCGGTCTTCGAAGAGTTTGGCCATCACGCGGTGGGTGATGGTCGCACCGATCTGGCTCTTGATGTCGTCTCCGACGATCGGCACACCAGCGGCACGGAACTTCTCATCCCATTCCTTGGTGCCGGCGATGAAGACGGGAAGGGCATTGACGAAGGCGACCTTCGCGTCGATGGCGGCCTGCGCGTAGTATTCAACGGCCTCCTGCGAGCCGACGGGCAGATAGCAGACGAGGACGTCGGCCTTCGCATCGCGCAGAGTCTGTGCGACGTCGACGGGTTCGATATCGGATTCGTCGATGGTCTCACGGTAGTACTCGCCCAGTCCGTCGAGGGTCGGTCCGCGCTGAACTGCGACGCCGGTCGAGTCCACATCGGCGAGCTTGATCGTGTTGTTCTCACTGGCGGTGATCGCCTCGGCGATATCGGCGCCGACCTTCTTGCCGTCCACGTCGAAGGCGGCGACGAATTCGATATCACCGACGTGATAATCCCCGAATTCAACGTGCATGAGTCCCGGAACTTTACTTCCCGGGGCCGCATCCCGGTAATACTCAACACCTTGGATCAGGGAAGAGGCGCAGTTGCCCAATCCGGCAATCGCGACTCGAATCGATTTCGTTCCCACGTCTGTGATCTCTCCTTTGTCAGTTCGGGTCTCCCCGAGCGTCGGGTCTCCCCGACTGGGGTCACCTTGAAATGACCCCGACTATTCATCTTAATGTCCTCGTCAAAACGGCGAGACGGGTGATCGGTTGAGGCTTGGCCCCAGACCATCACGGTCTTGGGACTCAACTGACGACGAGCGGTTCCAAAACCACATCCGGGTGGTTCTTCTGCACGCCCTGCAGTCGCCACCTGTCCGAGAACAGTGCAAGCAGTTCGCCGTCGGAGCGGTGCAGAACCTCCACTGATCGTTCTCTCGCCAGGGTCGGCACGCATTCCGGTGTGGTGCGTCGGGCCAGGGAGAAGTTGAGGCGCTCCAGCCCGCAGGGTGCGTGGAATTCGTTGTTCATCCGGTCTTCGGCGACCTCGAACTGCATCGGTCCGACGGCGCCGAGCACAGGGGCCTGGTCGCCGCGCAGGTCAGAGCGCAGCACCTGGATGACGCCTTCGTGGTCGAGTTGTTCGATGCCGCGGCGGAACTGTTTGTACTTCGAGGAGTCTTTGGCCCTGATGACCATGAAGTGCTCGGGAGAGAACGTCGGGATTCCGGGGAATTCGACCTTCTTGTCCAGATAGAGCGAATCACCCACCCGCAGGGCACTGGCGTTGACCAGGCCCACGACGTCTCC
>NZ_JAKDJU010000210.1 GCF_030453725.1 Brevibacterium picturae | reverse complement strand
CGTGACGTCGCCGAGGCGGGTCAACCTGGCGAGGACGAGTTCCGTGTCGATATCGAGCGGATCCGTTTCTCCCCCTTCTTCTCACGGCTGGCGGCGGTGACTCAGGTCATCCCGCAGGTGGGCTCGGGCACCGTCATCCACAACCGGCTGACGCATTCGCTCAAGGTCTCTGCCGTGGCCAGGTCGATCGCGATCACCTTGAACAATTCCGACGAGCGCACCCGGACGCTGCTGGGCGAACTCGGTGGGTGCGATCCGGTGGTGGTTCAGGCTGCCGCCGCAGCCCACGATCTGGGTCACCCTCCGTTCGGCCACCTCGGCGAGAAGGAGCTCGATCGTGTGGCGCGCACGGTGCTGCACCTGCCCGACGGCTTCGAGGGCAATGCCCAGACCTTCCGCATCCTCACTGCTCTCGACAGCTGTGACGCCACCGCGCGCGGACTCAATCTGACTCGGGCGGTGAAGGCCGCGGTCCTCAAGTATCCGTGGGCGCGCGGTGATTGGACGCAGCATCAGCGGCTGAGCTCGGCCGAGATGCCTCGGGGCGTCGGTGATGAAGTGTCGCAGGGAGCGATGAAGTTCTCCGCGTACATGCCTGAGATTGCGGAGATGCACGATGCGCTGTCGGCGTTTCCGCGCATCGGTGGGTATCAGCAGACCCTGGAGTGTTCGGTCATGGATGTCGCCGATGACATCGCCTACGCGGTCCATGACCTCGACGATTTCTACCGGTCCAACGTCCTCCAGTACACCAGTGTGTCTGCGGAGATGGGGCGGTGGCTCAGTGACTGCCGTGAGCTCGGCCGGTTGGACAATACTGAGTTGGATCGGCGTCGGCCCGGTCATGCTCTGGAGTCGATGTGGCGTCACATTCAGGAGAAGGATCCGTGGATTGCCGACGAGGATGCGTTCCGCCAGTCGGTCGAGCGCGTCAACCGGGATCTTGTCGAGGGACTGCTGGCCGTTCCCTATGACGGGGGACTGGAGGCAGACCGGGCCGTCACTGCGTTCACCCGGAGGTGGATCGACCGGCTCAAGGCCTCCATCGTCGTCGACTTCGAGCCGCATGTCCGCAGCGGGCACGTGCGCCTGTCCGATGCCACCTGGCACGACGTGGTGGTGCTGAAGTTCGTCCACTCCCGGTTCGTCCTCGAACGCTCCGACCTGGCCGTGTATCAGCGCGGGCAGACGCGGATCATCGCCTCCTTGGTGGAAGGGTTCCACGAGTGGCTGCGCGACCCCGACGAGGCGACCCGGATTCCCCGGCGTCTGCTCGACTCCGTTGAAGCCGCCACACAGGAATATCGGGAGCTCTACGACAGGGATCCCGACAGCCTCGGCGAGGAGGGCTCCAGTGCGATCATCCGGCTGGGACGTGCGCGGGCGGTCGTGGACTACATCGCGTCCTTCACCGATGCGCAGGCCATGTCCGTCAATGCCCTGATCACCGGTGCCTCGGAAGAACCGTGGGAGGCCGGACGCGGACTGTGACCGTGTGAGCTCTCCGCCGGTGCGAAAGCTTCTTTCTCGGTCCGAAAGTTTCTTGGTCGGTCCGACGGCGTGGTCGGTCCGAAGCCTGCCGGCGGGTTCGGACAGACATTTCAGGCAGACGAAAGGCGGGGCCGGAGTTTTCACTCCGACCCCGCCTCTACTGCGGTATCAGCCGCTCAGGCGTTCATGAGACTTCAGTCTCAGAGTCCTGCACGGTGACGGCGCGTCAGGTAGATCGCAGCTCCACCGCCGGCGATGAGCAGAGCAGCGAGGCCGCCCATTGCCCAGGTGCCGGTGGCACCGGTGCGGGGCAGGTCGCCACCGTCAGCAGCAGCCGATGCATTGGCATCATCGCTGGCGTTCGCGTCGTTGTCGGCGTTCGCCGATGCGTTGGCATCGTCGTTGCTGGCAGCGGCAGCGTTGGCATCATCGGTGGCAGCAGCGGAGTCATCCGCGTTGGCCGAAGCATTCACGTCTGCGTTGGCAGCCGAGGAATCGTCGGCATCAGCAGTTGCCGAAGCCGAGTCGTCGGCGTCAGCCGAGGCGTTTGCTTCGTCGTTGGCAGCAGCCGAGTCGTCTGCATCAGCGGTAGCCGAGGCGGAGTCATCTGCGTCGGCCGTTGCCGAATCGTCTGCATCTGCGGTGGCTGCAGCGGAGTCGTCTGCGTCAGCGGAGGCCGAGTCATCGGCATCAGCGGAAGCGGAATCATCAGCATCTGCATCGTCGCCCGGTGCTTCGTCAGCCGCGGTCGCACGGACCGAGGAGGAGGCCAGGTTGATGTCAGCAAGTGCGTCTGCAGCCTGAGGTGCTGCCTGAGCACCGTTGGCTGCGGGCACGCCGCCGGGCAGGAGCTCGAGGCTGACGGCGTTGACGGTGAAGCCATCGGCGTCGGTGCCCTTGACGTTGCTGTCTTCAGCAGGGTCCTTCATCGTGGGCTGCTCATTGATCGTGAGATCGACGACCTGGTTGAGGCCCTCGAAGACAGGATCGAGACCGGAGAGGATCGGATCGACTGCGTCGGTGAGTCCACCGGTGACCTGCTCGGTGGTGGAGTTCAGGATTTCGCCGATGATCGGCTCGGTGACTCCCAGGAGACCTTCGAGCAGGGGACCGGTGATCGAGTTGATCAGGTCGCCGAGTTCGATTCCGGCGACGTCGAGATCAGTTGAGATTTCCGGATCGCCTTCGCCGGTGCCGGCGAGCTGGCCGAGGGTGGCGTCGATGTCGATCTTGCCGTTGGCCGGGATGCCCGCTACCGAACCTTCGGCAGGCAGGGAGATCTTGGCGTGAGCGTCGTTGAGCGCATCCTTGAGGGTCTCATTGAACTTACCGCTCAGGGCGCCGAGGGCATCGGCTACTGCGTCGGTGATCTTTCCGATGGTCTCGGAGGTCAGCACCTGGGTGTTGGGATCGAGGCTGTTGAGGTCCTCCCCGTTCTCACCCTTGACGACCTTGGCGAGGTCGATCTTGATGTCGCCGTTCTTGAGGTCGATCGAGACGATTCCCGCCTCGTCCTCGAGCTTCTCGTTGACGACGTTCTCGACGACGCTGTTGAGCGCGTCCTGAGTCTCAACGCTGACGGTGGTTTCTTCGCCGCCGAGCTTGAGGTTGGCAACGCCGGTGTTGATGTCGATGCCGGCCTTGCCCAGTTTGTCGGCGAGGCCCTCTTCGGCGATGACGTCTTCGAGTGCGCCACCGGCACCGTCGACGACCTCGTTGAGGGAGTCGGAGAGTCCGCCGACTGCGGGGCTGGAGACCGTGAGGACTCCGTCAGCCACAGCGTATTCGGACGAGGCGTCGCCGGAGCCCTGTGCCTCGGCGGTCGAAGCAACTGCACCCAGTGACAGGGAGAGCTCGTCGACGATGTTGTCGGTGACTCCGTCGAGGCCGGCCTGGCCCAGAACCTGGGTGAGGTCGACTTCGGCGTTTCCGTAGTCACCGTTGTTGATGTCGTCGATGTTCAGCGCGCCATCCTTGCCGACCGCGCCGGCACTGGCCTTGGCGCTGTCCGCTGAGGGAGCATAGCCGTAGGAGTTGAGTGCGCCTGCCTCGCCGAGCTTGAGGAGTCCGTCGCCGTCAGGCTGGCTGACGATCGGGAGGGAGACACCATCGCCGAGGTCAAGACCGATTGCGTTCAGCGCTTCTGCGTTGAGAGGGGTCTTGGCTTCCTCCGGATTGCTGGGGAAGCTGCTGTATGCGCCAGCGGCATCGACGAGCTGCTCGTCGAGGATATCCGACTGGACCAGCTGGCCAAGCGCTTCCGCGTCTTCGTTCGGGTCCTGCTCGATGGCTGCTGCGCTGGGTGACGTGACCATCACGGTGAGTCCCAGAGCGGTGACTGCGGCTGCGCCACCAACCGCGATCTTACGCACGGGCGGCTGCCCGTTACGGAGCTTCTTCATACTTCTCCACTTCCATTTGTGAGGATCGACCGTCGGTAGTTGCTTGCAAGGTTCCATGATGATTTCCGGTCGAACGAACTTCACCCTACAAGGTCATTGACAAATAATGCGAAAGTAATGTGAAAAGTAACGACTATGTAACGGTCGTAGCGTGCTTGCAGGTGTCGGCCGGAGAGATGAATGATGAGTGAACCTCGTCGAGAGCTGTCGTTGAGAGCGTTTTTGGTGTAGTCGGGGCCATTCCCTGTGATGGTGGGGATCGCGCTCGATGCGCGCTTCGGGAGCAGGATCCCTTGTGTCTCAAAGCGTGAAACGACGATACTTTTGGTCGAACTAAAGTCCCTCGTCTCTGGGCTGTGCCACGGGGCGTAATATGACGAGATTGTCACGAGCTGCGTGTCGTTAATTACCTGCGAGCAACAGATGGTTTCGGGTCAGGACCGAAAAACGGCGGGGTCGGAGTTTTCACTCCGACCCCGCCGCTCAGGCGCTCAGCTCAGTGGCTGAGTGTCTTGTGTATCAGTGCTGACCGGCCGAGGCACGGTAGCGGCGAGTTCCGAAGACCACCGCTGCACCGCCTGCAATGAGCAGGGCCGCGAAGCCGACCATGGTCAGGGCGCCGTCGGCACCTGTCCGTGGCAGATCTCCGCCGTCGCTGCTGCCTGAGGCGTTGGTGCTGGCACCGGCCGAGGCATTCGAGCTGGCCGAAGCGTTCGACTGGCTCGAGGAGCTGGCCGAGGCTGCCTGGTCGGAATCCGCGGAAGCAGATGCCTGGTCGGCGTCATCATCGGACGAAGCGCTGGCTTC
>NZ_JAKDJU010000045.1 GCF_030453725.1 Brevibacterium picturae | reverse complement strand
GCTCTACTTGCAAGTGGGGCTTTGAAACGTGGACGGGGCTGTCAGCCTCGGCTCGGTGGAATGCATCTCGCGCAGCAGCCTTCCCCGCGCAGTCGGCTCAGTCCTCGCGCATCGGGCCACGCACCTGGGCTCTCGCGCCTCTGGCCACGCACCTGGGCCCTCGCGCATCGGGCTGGCGAGCCACGATCATCCAGCGCGCCTCATTCTTCCGCCTGGCGACGATTGGAGTTTCGCGCTGGGCCGAACCGCACAAGGACGCGGGAGTCACCCGAAACTATGCCTGCGGGCCCTGCCAATATTTGCACTCGCAGGGGGAGAGTGCTAAATCTAGTACTGGTGAAAACCATGGGTTTCTCATCAGTCGTCTCGAGAGCGTGGTTCATGTGTGGAATGGAACATGCGGACACACTCTCTGCCGTCGCGGGCGTTGGCGACTGCTCTGGAATCCCACTCCACTCCATCAGGGAGGATCTAAGCCACTATGGCAAAGATGATTGCATTCGACGAAGAAGCTCGTCGGGGACTCGAAGCTGGTCTCAACCAGCTTGCGGACGCGGTCAAGGTAACCCTTGGACCCCGTGGCCGCAATGTCGTGCTCGAAAAGCAGTGGGGCGCACCCACCATCACCAACGATGGTGTCTCCATTGCCAAGGAGATCGAACTCGAGGATGCCTACGAGAAGATCGGCGCTGAGCTCGTCAAGGAAGTCGCCAAGAAGACTGACGACGTTGCAGGCGACGGCACCACCACCGCCACCGTTCTTGCTCAGGCTCTCGTTCGCGAAGGCCTGCGCAATGTGGCAGCCGGTGCTGATCCGCTCAGCCTCAAGCGCGGCATCGAGAAGGCTGTCGAAGCCGTCACCGGTGTCCTGCTCGAGAACGCCATCGACATCGAGACCAAGGAACAGATCGCCGCTACCGCCGGTATCTCCGCTGGAGATCCTGCTATCGGTGAACTGATCGCCGAGGCCATCGACAAGGTCGGCAAGGAAGGCGTCGTCACCGTCGAGGAGTCCAACACATTCGGACTCGAACTCGAACTGACCGAGGGTATGCGCTTCGACAAGGGCTACATCTCCGGTTACTTCGTGACCGACACGGATCGCCAGGAAGCTGTCCTTGAGGATCCTTACATCCTCATCGTCAACTCCAAGATCTCGAACGTGAAGGATCTGCTGCCCGTCCTCGAGCAGGTGCAGCAGTCGAACAAGCCGCTGTTCATCATCGCCGAAGACGTCGAGGGCGAAGCTCTCGCGGTTCTCGTGTTGAACAAGATCCGTGGCACCTTCAAGTCCGTGGCCGTCAAGGCTCCTGGCTTCGGAGACCGCCGCAAGGCTCAGCTGGCCGACATCGCCATCCTCACCGGTGGTCAGGTCGTGTCCGAGGAAGTCGGGCTCAAGCTCGACAACGTGACGACCGAACTGCTGGGCACCGCCCGCAAGGTCGTCATCACCAAGGATGAGACCACCATCGTCGAGGGTGCCGGAGACGCCGAGGAGATCGCAGGTCGGGTCGCACAGATCCGTGCCGAGATCGAGAACTCGGATTCGGACTACGACCGTGAGAAGCTGCAGGAACGTCTGGCCAAGCTGGCCGGCGGCGTTGCAGTCATCAGGGCCGGCGCTGCGACCGAGGTCGAGCTCAAGGAAACCAAGCACCGCATCGAAGATGCAGTGCGCAACGCCAAGGCTGCTGTGGAAGAGGGAATCGTCGCCGGTGGCGGCGTCTCGCTCATCCAGGCGGGCAAAGCTGCCTTCGCCAACCTCTCACTCGAGGGTGACGAAGCGACCGGCGCCAACATCGTCAAGGTTGCCGTCGAAGCTCCGCTCAAGCAGATCGCCACCAACGCCGGGTTCGAAGCCGGCGTGGTTGCCGACAAGGTTGCCAACCTCGAACCCGGATTCGGTCTCAACGCCGCAACCGGTGCCTACGAGGACCTGCTGGCGGCTGGCATCAACGACCCGGTCAAGGTGACCCGCTCTGCTCTGCAGAACGCCGCCTCGATCGCCGGTCTGTTCCTGACCACCGAGTCGGTTGTCGCCGACAAGCCTGAGAAGGCTGCACCAGGTGCGGACGCAGCTGCTGCCGGTATGGACGGAATGGGCGGCATGGGCTTCTGATCAGGCCCTGACGCTCCACGAGCCGTGCCGGTGCCCGAAGGGGCGCCGGCACGGCTCTTCTCTGTCCCCATGAAGTCCCGTAGCCTGGATGGCATGACGTTCACCGGCACAGATTCCTGCGGAAACAGCCCGAAGAACATGTTCGTGGCCCGGTTCGAAGAGAACCTGTTCAATGGCGATGAACAAGCCCTCGCCGAGGTTGTTGCCGAGGACTGCATCCTCCAGATCGTTGGGCGCGGGGGAGTTGAGACCAGCACCGGGCACGACGAGGTCGTCGATGCGCTGCTGGGTATCTCAGGCGCAGATCCCGTAGCCGGGCACCTCGAAGCTGCGATCACCCACGGCAAAGCCGCTGCGGCATGGGGACAGTGGGAGAATTCGAGCGACGGCGACGACGTTCGGCAGTTCTCACATACTTTCTGGTTCCGCACCAACAAGGCAGAGGAATTCGCTCAGATCCGGGTATTCCACCCCTGACACCTCAAGGCGGAAAGGTCCTGTGCGCGGCGCTGCCCGTCAACGCCAGCGGTCGCCGGCAACCCCGAGCGCTGCTCTCAGTCCCAGGGGTTTCCGCGTCGCCGACGACGTTCTTCCCGCCGCCTGCGCATCTCATCACGCGGAGATTCATAGCCAGGTGTGAATGGAGGAGACAGTGGGTGAGGAGGCTGCAGACCGTGGCCGAACGCGTCGTCGAAGTCCTCGTCTTCATCGTCGTTCTTATGCTCCTCAAGCTCACGCTTGGCCTCAGCATCGCCCAACTGCGCTCGAGCTCGTTTCGTCAGCTCTCGCTTCCGATTGCGGATGAGGCTCTGCTTGTTGGAGATCTGAGAGATCGCGCCGAAGAGCATCGGAAGGATGACGAAGATCGGCCAGAAGAAGATGAACCTTCCCGAGGCGAATGAGGTGGCGGCCCAGATGGCGAGCGTCACGCCGGCGGGACCGGCGAACATCCCCAGCAGTGCGTTCCGGACACGGTCCCTGTAGTACTTGTGCGCGGCCGCGTCGATCTGCTCAGGAGTGATCGGGACACGGTCGGCATCCAGCCGGGCCAGAGCTTGGGCGCGGGCGGAATCGTCGAGTTCACCGGGTTCGACCTCGCCCGCCTCGGCGATGATGAGGTCCTGCACGAGGTCGGGAACCTCTCCCAGGGTCTTCAGGCGGTTGGCGGCCTCGCTGCGTTCGTCGAATTCCTCCGCATCGATCTGCCCCAGTGCAAACGCCTCGGAGAGCACATCAGTCACGACTGCGCGATCGGCGTCCGAGGCGCGCACCTGTCCATGAGCGCGTGGATCGGCGGTGAATCGCGACCAGAGCGGAGGACTGTTCATGTCTCTTACTGTAACCCCGCCCAGAAGAGGGCCTTGAACTAGAATTGAGCGAATGGAACCTGTCGTCGTGCTCATCCTGTTCGCGGTGTTCCTCGGGGCAGTCTCACAACGAGTCAGTGGAATGGGTTTCGGCCTGGTCAGCGGCCCATTCCTGGTGTTGTTGCTCGACCCCTTCTCGGGCGTGGTGCTTGTCAACATCTGCGGAATCGTCGCCAGCGGCACCGTGTTCGTCCGCACTTGGCGAGAGGTCGAGTGGGGTTCGTTCTGGAAGTTGTCGTTGGGAACCGTGATCGGCACTGTTCCCGGCGCCCTCCTCGCTGCCGCGCTCCCGGCGCCACCACTGCAGGTGCTGATCGGCGTGCTCATCATCGTCTCGCTCATCAGCTCCATGATCATCGGCCGAATCGGCAAGACGATGCCCGCGAACTTCGGAACGAAGTTCACGACAGGTTTTCTCTCGGGAACGATGTCGGCGGCTGCCGGTACGGGCGGTCCTGCCGTCAGCGCCTATGCCGTGCTGACGAGATGGGAGCAGCGGACATTCGCCGCAACCCTGCAGCCGTTCCTCGTCGTGGGAACCACCTCGGCGGTCATCGTCAAGGCCGTATTCGATCACAGCGCCTGGCCGCAGCTGGCGGCGCCCACGTGGATCGGGATCGCGGCGGTCCTCGTCGCCGGGCTCGTCAGCGGTGACTGGCTGTCGAAGAAGATCGAATCCTCGACTGCACGGATCGCCATGATCGTCCTTGCCCTCGGAGGCGGAACTGCGACCCTCGTCAAAGGTCTGGTGCACCTGAGCTGACCGTGATTGTCGAGCTTCCCTCGTTGTCGGTTCGGTGACCCACGGCGAGTGGACCGGGTACTTGTGGAGAGCACGTGTGTCGGGCCCGTCGACTGAGCCGATACAAGGGTTCGGTTCAGTCGCCTGTCAGATTCGTCCGGCATACTTATTGGTGACTCGTTTTGCTGGGGAGGCATGAATCGTGGCAGAGGTATTCCTGATAATACTCGTGGTGCTCGGCACCATCTTCTTCGTGAGCCACCGCAAGGAGAAGAAGCGCCAGAAGGAGCTCGTCGCCGCCGAGCTTCAGCAGGTGACGAAGACCGCTGAAGAGGATGTCACGTCCTTCGGCGAAGAAGTCGCCGAGCTTGATATTCTCACGGCCGGCGTCGAACTCGACACCGGCGGCGAACAGGACTACAAGCAGGCGCTCGACTCCTATGACATCGCGAAGGAAACGCTCGACAAAGTCGACGAGCCCTCCGATATCCGCAATGTCACCGAGGCGCTCGAAGACGGTCGCTACGCGGCCAAATGCGTGCGCGCACGCGTCGACGGCAAGCCACTTCCCGTGCGCCGTCCCCCATGCTTCTTCAACCCGCAGCACGGCCCTTCAGTCGAAGACATCGACTGGGCACCGGCCGGAGGCCAACTGCGTCCGGTCCCCGTCTGCGCCGCCGACGCAGAGCGTGTCGCAGTGGGTGCCGAGCCCGCGGTCCGCAAGGTCGTGACCGGTGACGGACATACACGCCGCGCCTACTGGGAGGCCGGTCCCGCCTACGCCGAATACAACCGGGGATACTTCAACTCCTACGCAGGTTCGGGACTTCTGCCCGGCGTGCTCATGGGGTCGATGATGTTCGGTGGAATGGGCGGCGGCTGGGACGGCGCCTACGGCGATGGAGGCGATGCCGGCGGCGGTGACGGAGGCGGCGGCGATGCCGGAGGCGACGGCGGCGGACTCTTCGGTGGCGGAGATGGCGGCGACGGCGGCGGCCTCTTCGGTGGCGACGGATTCGACTTCGGAGACCTGTTCTGATGGAGACCATCGAAATCCGTGGTGATTCGATCAAACTCGGTCAGCTGCTCAAACTCCATGGTGTCGCCGAACACGGTGCGATGGCCAAAGACATGATCGCCGACGGAGAGGTCGTGGTCAACGGTGAGGTCGAGACTCGCCGAGGTGCCACGATTCGTCCGGGAGACACGGTCGAAGCCCTGGGCGAGGCCATGGAGATCTCTGCCGAATAGGACTCGCCGACCTGGTTTCGAGCCGACTGTCGAACCAGGGCTGACAAAGCGGAAGGGACGTCCCCGCGGGGACGTCCCTTCCGCTTGTTCCGGGTCGACTGCGTATTCGGTTCAACCGTGTATCCCGGTTCAGCCGCGGTCGCTTGGCCGGCGGCTGCGGTTGAGCCAGCGCCCCTCCGGCCGACGGGTACACACGCTGTCCGTCGACGACGGAGCGCGTGTGAGCCGTGCTCAGGGGTGCTGATCGGCCTCAGGGGTGTCGTTGAGACCGGGTGCGTCCCAGAGAGCCGACCACCTGGAGGTGTCCTCTTCGAAGGGGAGCTCGTTGGACAGTACGCCACGCACCTGAATCTCGAGTGGGTTGTCGCGTTGTTTGGGGCCCGACTGTGAGAACGGATAGAAGGTGCCGCGCTTGTACTGGTAGACGAGTGCCAGACGACGCCCATCCGGGTTCGCGAAGTAGACGGTCGAGCACAGCAGCATCGTATCGAAGCCCTGGCTGACCAGGGCCGAATTCACGGCGTGCAGATTGGTTACGAGGCTGACCACCTCGGCGTCGGAATCGGAGACCACCTGCCAGGTGTAGCCGAAGCCGTCGTTGCGCTGTGACACCTTCGCAGCCGGGTCCGAACTGATGAGGGCGATGCTCTCGGACTCGGCGGTCTGGAACGCTGCTCCCTCAACCTGTCGGAATGCCACGGCACCGACGCCGGTGGGCTTGAAGCCCGTTGCGGCCTCGAGCGTCAGTGCGGCGGGAGGCAGTGCGAAGAGGTCGTCGAGGTTGGCCCGCTTCGGTTTGGAACGGCCCAACAGCGCGTCGAAGAAACCCATGAAACTCCTAGTGGATGTCGGTCAGTGCGGTTGGTGTCAGCCGAGCAGTGGTCAGCAGAACGGCTGATGTCAGCCGAGCAGTGGTCACTGCGGCTGCGAGAGCTGCCCGGAGATCCTCGCCAACTGCTCCAGGCGTTTGTCGAGCGAGGGGTGGGTGGAGAAGAGCTGTGTGAAGGCAGCCTTGCCGCTTGCTGCGGGAATGAGGGCCAGGTGATTCGCTGAGGAGGAGGCACGCAGGTCCTTCTCCGGGATCTTGCTCATGTCGCCGCTGAGCTTCGTCAGTGCGGAGGCCAGCGTCGAGGGTGCGCCGGTGAGGATTGCGGCTGCCCTGTCCGCGGCAAGTTCGCGGTAGCGCGAGAGGCTGCGGATGAGGAGGAACGAGAGCCCGTAGACGACGGCACCGACGAGGATGAACAGCAACTGGATCGGAACGCCGTTGTTGTTGTTCGATCGCCCGAAGCTCATGTAATACCCGGCGCGCATCATCAGCGCGGCTACGACGCCGGTGACTCCGGCGACGGTCATGACGGTGACATCGCGGTGGGCGACGTGAGAGAGTTCGTGGGCGAGCACGACCTCGACCTCATCGCGGTCGAGCTTCTCGAGCAGACCACGCGTGACACAGACGACCGAGCGTTCCGGTGACCGGCCGGTGGCGAAGGCATTGGGGATGGCTGAATTCGAGACTGCGACGCGCGGTTTGGTCGAATCGGCGAGCTGGCAGAGGCGGTCGATCATCGTGTGCAGATCCGAGGCCTCCTCAGGGGAGACCTCTCGTGCACCCATCGCCTTCATAGCGATCTTGTCAGAGAAGTACCACTGGAAGAAGAATGCGCCGACGCTGACGAGCACAGCAATGATGACGCCGGAGATGCTTCCGCCGAACATCCACCAGATGGCGAGGATGAGGATCACGTAGATGAGCCCATTGAGAAAGATCGTCCACCCCATGCGCATGGTGAGTCCGTTGTCCTTGACGAAGCGATTCTTCATCGTCGTTCCTCTCTGGGTGTGTCAGTTCCGGCCCACAGCCTTGGGGTCAAGGCAATGGGCCGGAGTCATCGATATCAAGCTATGAGGATCAGGCCGGATCGGGAATGAAGCCTTCGCCGGTGAGAAGTTCGGTGATCTCTTCCAGAGTCGCATCGACGAACGGTACGACGGCTTCGCTCGTCCCCAGGAAGTCGTCCGAGACGGGCTTGCCGTGTCCGACGACGTAGTCGTGGAGGGAATTCAGAGCGTTTCTGGCGGCTTCTTCATTGCCCACGTTGACGGCGTCTTCGACCTGATTGTCGTATTTCTGCAACAGGCTGTGGTCGACGTCTGCGACGTCGAACTGGCCTTCGCCCATGATGCGGATGATCATTGCTTGTCCTCCCCCTCAAGCGACTGCTGCTGTTCGTTCGACGAGGCCGGCAGCGAATCACGCATCCGGTTGAGTTCCATCTCGACGTCGTTGTCGCTGGAGAGCGCGTCGAGCTGTGTGCTGAGGTCGTCCTTCGACGAGCCGGTCACATCTTCCAGTGCGCCCGAAGCGATCAGTTCGTCGACGGCACCGGCACGTGCCTGGAGCGAAGCGGTCTTGTCCTCGGCGCGCTGGACGGCGAGTCCGACGTCACCGAGTTCTTCGGAGATGCCCGAAAAGGCTTCGCCGATCTTGGACTGTGCCTCGGCGGCGTTGTATGTGGCTTTGATCGTTTCCTTCCGGGTGCGGAAGGCGTCGACCTTGGCCTGCAGTCGCTGTGATGCCATGGTGAGTTTCTGCTCTTCGGCCTGCAGCCCTTCGTGCTGGCCCTGCAGGTCGGTGATCTGCTGGTCCAGTCCCGACTTCCGAGTCAGTGCCTCACGTGCGAGGTCCTCGCGGTCCATTTCCATGGCCTTCTGAGCCTGGCCGCTGAGTTTGGTCTGCTGCTGTTCGAGCTGCGTCATCTGCAGTTCGAGGCGCTTGCGGCTGGTGGCGACATCGGCAACACCGCGGCGTACCTTCTGCAGCAGCTCAAGCTGCTTCTGATATGAATAGTCGAGAGTTTCATTGGGGTCCTCGGCTTTGTCCAGTGCCTTGTTGGCCTTGGCGCCGAAGATCGCCGCGATCCGTTGGAAGATGCTCATCCCTAGTTGACTCCTGCATTGGTCTTGACCCGACGCTGCCGGCCGATCATCTCCAAACCTGGAGGAACCCGGCCAGCACCGCCGCGAACTATCGCTATCAGCCTACTAATAAAGGCTGATAATTTGCCAGACGCGGACAAAGAACTCGAACAGAGACTTCAGATGGGATTCGGTTCGGACAGCGTCGATTGTCCGGCGCTCACGGGGCGAAGAGGCGAGAGTTCGCAGCTTCGACCTCTGAGTACTGTGCGGCCGCCGTGTTGAGCGCTCCATGTATCGAATTCAGTGATTCGAACAGCTGTTTCTGTGCACCTTCCCATTCATTGATGACCGTCTGGAAATTCTGTGCCGCGCTTCCTTTCCAACACTCCTGCAGGGCCAAAAGATTCCTCAGCATCGTATTGGACTCTGCAACGAGGGTGCGGGAGGTGCCGGCCGTGGCGGCCGCTGCAGATGAGACGCGTTCGGCATCGACTTCGAAACTCATGACTTCTCCTGACGGTGGGTCACCGGGACACAGGACGAGACGCCCGGACTCACTCCAGCATCGCGGCTCGCTCGCCGCCGACAGAAGCTCAGAGAAAGAGGGTGTGGACAGCACTTGGCTGTCCACACCCTCGATGCACATGAGTGAGACCGTCGTCCACAGCGATCTGCACTCAAGCCCGGCTACTTCAGGACCAGTGATGCCTTCAGAGTCTGCTCCTGACCACCGCGGATGACGGAGAAGTCGACGGGAGTGTTCGTCGGCTGCGCCCGTACGAGTGCGCGCAGAGCGATCGCATTGTTGACCTTGGTGCCGGCCACGGACACGATATCGTCGCCGTCCTTGAAGCCGGCCTTCTCTGCCGGCGAACCGGACTGCACGGCCTGCACCTTGGCGCTGCCGCGAGTGATGCCCCCACTGTTGATCTGTCCGTCCGTGAGCGTGATCCCGAGGAACGGATGCAGCGCCTTGCCGCTGGCGATGAGCTGGTCGGCGATCATCACAGCCTGCGAGGAGGGGATGGCGAATCCGATGCCGATCGAACCCGACTGGCCACCTTCACCGGCCTGACTCAACGAGGCCGCAGCGGAGTTCACACCGATGAACTTGCCATCGCCGTCCACGAGCGGTCCGCCGGAGTTGCCGGGATTGATCGCCGCATCCGTCTGGATGGCGTTCGTGATCGTCATTTCCTTCTGCTGCGCGTCCTTGCCGATGTTCTCCGTGGACACCGGCCTGTCGAGGGCCGAGACAATGCCGGTGGTGACCGAATCCGCGAGGCCGAGGGGGTTGCCCAATGCCATCACCGGGTCGCCGACGTCCATCTCCTTGGAGTCGCCGACGGGCAGGGGATCGACGTCATCGGGAACCTGCTCGAGCTTGATGACCGCGATATCGGTCGACGGGTCGCGGCCGACGACTTCGGCCTTCGTCGTCTCTCCGCTCTTCATCGTCACCGCGATCTCGCCGGAGGGCGTGTCCGCCGGAGCTACCACGTGATTGTTCGTGATGACGTGCCCCTGATCGTCATAGATTGAGCCGGATCCCAGCCCCTGCACCTGTCCATTGCTGCCGACCTTGATCGACACTACGCTCTGGGAAGTCTCCTTTGCGACCTGGGTCCAGTCCGGGGTCTCGATGGTCTGATCGGCGACCTTGCGCGGCTCATCTCCGCCGAAGGCGCTGACTGCGTAGCTTCCGCCGAAGGCCAGAGCTCCGCCCAGAAGAGCAGCGATCACCGCGATGGCGATGGTCGCGCCCCAGCCCGGTCCTCGCTTCTCTCGCCGAGGTGGCGCTTGGCCTCCGTACGGCCCAGGACCGCCGGGAGCGTTGGGGCCACCCGGGTCCCCCGGCCCGGACTGGAAGCCTGCGGAACCGGACCCAGGATATCCACCCGAGTTCGGCTGATTGCTCCAGTGCCCATAGGCGCCCGCGCCGGATGGACCGGCGGTGCCTGCGCCGGCTGCGCCTGCACCGGCTGCGCCTGCACCGGATGGACCGGCGGTGCCTGCCGGGACGCCTGGGCCCGCGCCGGTTGTGGTCTGTCCGGCTCCCTGCGGATAGGGAGTGCCGTACGGATTCGGGCCAGTGGGGGAGGTGGGGCCGGTCTGTGCGCCGCCATAGGGTGAATGGGCGCTGGCATAATTCTGACCGGAGTCATACCCCGGTTGCCCTGGATGCCCTGTCGGGGTCGGTGCCTCCACAGGAGGTTGAGCGCGAGTCGGCTGCATCTGGGGAGGATTCTGGTCTTGGCGGCCGGGGCCGGCGCCCTGCCCCTGCCGCGGGTCCTGACCCTGCCACTGGCTCTGGCTCGGTTCCTGCCCCTGCCACGGGCTCTGGCTCTGGCTTGGGTCCTGACCCTGACCAGCACTCTGCCCTTGACCAGGACTGTGGCGTTGGGCTTGGCTCTGAACCGGCTCAGGGCTGTTCGGGCCGGCCGGCGGCGCGACGGGCGGACTGACCCGAGCCGGACCGTTCGAACCGTTCGGGCCGTTGGGGCCATTCGAGCCGCTCGGGAACGTGCGCGGCACTTCTGCCGAACGGCGGGATCCGTCCGCGGAGTTTTGGGGCCCTGCCGCCGAGTTGCGGGGGTCATCTGAGGATTCGCGTGAGCCATCGGTGGAAAACGTCCGGTGGTCCTGATCCCCGTGCCGTCCCCGATCGTTGGAGTTGTTGCCCTGATTGTTGGGGTCGTTGCTGCTCATCGCTCGTCCTTTCGTGCGTCCGGAGCGCTGTCGTCAGTTTCTGAGATGGGCAGATCGATGCGGAACGTCGCACCGCCACCCGGTGTCTGGTGCACTGTGATCGCACCGTGGTGGTTCTCCACGATCGCCTTGACGATGGAGAGCCCGAGGCCCGATCCGCCGGTGTCGCGAGTCCTGGAGGCGTCGAGGCGGTAGAACCGCTCGAAGATCCGGGGTACGACCTCGGGATCGATCCCGTCGCCGTGGTCGCGAACTTCGAACCTGACTCGCCCGTTGGGGAACCCGCGCAGCGAATCGTCGACGGTGATGGACCCGGCCGCTGTCATATCCGGCACGATGCCGGTGGGCGCCTGAGCGTCGCTCTGATCGCTGCCGGTCGAGTCGCCTCGGCGGAAGATGCGGACACCGCCGGTGACGAATCCGCGCTCGCGGGACTTGTCCTTAGCGCCAGCCTTGTTCGCTCCGGTTTTGGGGCTGTCGTCCTGGCCATCTGTCGGGGCGGCCGAGTCAGTCCTTGATTCGGAGCGGCCTCCGACGACCCCGACGGCGAATTCGACGGCCGTGTGCTCGGGCGTGTGCCGGACCGCGTTGCCGGCGAGATTGACGATGACCTGGCGGATCTTCGATTCCGACCCTCGGATCATCGGCACGGGCTGGGCGTCGTCTCCGTCGAGGCCGATGAAGCTGATGTCCCGGTCGGGGGCTTGGGCGGCGGCGTCGGCGGCGGCGTCGCGGGCGATCCTGTGGAGGTCGATGGGACCGATCTCGGCAGGTCGCTGCTCGTCGAGGCGGGCAAGGACGACGAGGTCGTCGACGAGGACGCCCATGCGTTTGGCCTCGGACTCCATGCGCTCCATCGCAGCCCCGATGTCGTCTGATTTCGTGATCGCACCTTGCCGGTAGAGCTCGGCGTAGCCGCGAATCGTGACCAAGGGCGTGCGCAGTTCGTGAGATGCGTCGGATACGAACTGGCGGATGCGCTTCTCCGACCGCGTCTGCCCGTCGAAGGAGTCTTCGATCCGGCCCAACATCGTGTTCAGCGCGCCGGAGAGACGACCGAGCTCGGTATTGCGAGGGAACGTTGGAACCCTCTGACTCAGATCACCGGCGGCGATGCGTGATGCGGTCTTCTCGATGTCACGCAGCGGACGGAACGTGTTGTTGATCGCCCAGTACCCGACGCCTGCCACCATGGCCAGAGCCAGCAGGCCGATGCCGATCATCGTATTGCGGGCGCGTTCGTTGATGCCGTCGATCTCGCGGTCGAAGGGCACCGCGATGGAGACGAGCACGTCCGTGTTCTGGACCTTCATCGCTCGTGCTCGCCATTTCGAGCTGGTTCCGGCGACGGTGAATGGCTCACCGGAGCGTTCGTAGACCTGGTTTTCGTTGATGGTCGGCAGGATCGGGCGGTTCTGCGGCTCGGGAGCCACCGGGTCGCTGATCGGTTTGCCGTTCGTGTCATAGAACTGGACGTAGAAGCCTCCGGGCAGGAGGCCCTTGAGTTCGTCCCACGAGCTCGAATCGATGGTGGTGGGAGTCTCGGTCGAGGAACCCGACCCGTCGCTGTCCTTACCCGACTCCGTCGACTGGAGCTGCGCAGGCTGGAACACATCCTGATAGGCCTGCTTCGCCAAAGTCTCCGAGGCATTGATGAGTCTCTCGTCGGTTCGTTCGACGAGGCTGTCGCGAAGGTTCTCGAGCACCCAGGCGCTCGTTCCGGAGAGAACGAGCAGCATGAGCAGCATCATGATACCCAGCAGCTTGGTGGTCAGTGACCACTCTTCCCAGAAGCCGGGACGTGTAGGACGGGATTCTTTTGCCACGTGAGTAATCTAGTGCCTGAGCTTGGCTGGTTACTTGGATTCCGGTGTGCGCAGCATGTAGCCCACGCCGCGCTTGGTCTGGATCATCGGTGTCCATTCCATCTCGACAGGGTGTCCGGCGGCGTCGGTCTCCGGCGTGACGTCGATCTTGCGGCGCAGGTAGGAGATGTAGGATTCGACGATTCCGGTGTCGCCGCCGAAGTCGTATTCCCAGACATGGTCGAGGATCTGTGACTTCGAGAGCACGCGGTTCGTGTTGAGCATCAGGTAGCGCAGCAGCTTGAACTCGGTGGGGGAGAGGTCGATGAGGATTCCCGAACGACGCACCTCGTGGGTGTCGTCATCGAGTTCGAGATCGCCGGCCATGATGACGGCGTTCTCCTCTTCTTCGAGGCTGCGGGTCCGACGCAGCACGGCGCGGATGCGGGCAACGACCTCTTCGAGGCTGAAGGGCTTCGTCACGTAGTCATCGCCGCCGACGGTCAGGCCGGTGATCTTGTCCGAGGTGTCATCACGGGCGGTGAGGAACACGACCGGAGCGTTCATGCCGATCTGGCGAAGGCGACGTGTGACGGTGAAGCCGTCCATGTCCGGCAGCATCACATCGAGGACGAGGAGGTCGGGGGCGGTCTGCTCGGCCAGACGTAGCGCTTCGGCACCATTGGCGGCCGAGACGACGTCGAATCCTGCGAAGCGCAGGCTGGTCGAGAGGAGTTCGCGGATATTGGGCTCATCATCGACAACGAGGAGTGTGGCTTCGATGTCGGTATCGTTTGCTGTAGTCATGCACCCAGTCTGAATCTCTAGTCTGATAGTCAAGTGATAGTTACCTGAATGCGAATGTGATCTATATCACTGAAAAACTCTCAGAAAAGTGGTTTTGGCACCGGAATGCCGCATCCGCTCTCAGGAACGACCCCACAATTTGAGCGAGATTTGCGCTCGCGCACAGTCGGAGCACAGGAAAGTCGGCGGCGATGGGAGTCTCGGTCGCCGAGGCGGTCCCCGGGTCAGTGTTCACCTCAGGGTTCAGTCTGGCGGGTCAGGAGTCAGTCTGGCGGGCGCGGAATGCGGCCACGTGCGTGCGGTTGGCGCAGTTGCCGGAATCGCAGAAGCGCTTCGAGCGATTGCGGGTGAAGTCGGCGAGGTAGGCATTGCAGTCCTCGGCGGCGCAGAGGCCGAGCCTGTCGAGGTCGCCGCTGCGGATCAGGTCGATGAGGACCAGCGCCACGTCGGCGGCGACCCGATCGGCGAGGCTCGCCGACTGACCCACTGCGTGCAGGTGCCAATCCCAGTCCCCATGTCTGGCCAGCTGCGGCAGTGCACCGGCCCACTGGAGTGTGACATTGACCTCACCGACGATGCGCTCTGTGGCCTTCGAAGCCTCGGATTCCGTCTCGGCGTCGATGCTGGCATCGAGGACGATGGCGAAGCGCTCACGGAGTTCCCGGGTCTCTTTGACGTCGGACTTCGTGGCCTTCAGCGGCCCTGAGAAGTCGTGTCGGGCCGCGAATCCGTGGAGTCCGGCGGTCGTGGTCAGCTCATCTCCCTCCTCGGCGATGGCCCCGGACGTGTTCAGCAGGTCGACGAGCATGGTGAGGTTCGATCGAATGTCATTGGCGAAAGTCATTGTGGGTCACATTCTTCCATATGATGTAAGGACCAAAGCGCATTTGACTCATTTCGCGGCAGTGGTCGATACTTCATAAAGACGGGTTCATACCCGCACAGCGCGCGTCGCGTCAGCGGCCGATCAGCATGACGCGGTCGCTGACGGGTCACCCAGATCTCCTCAGTTCTCACTCACACACCACAACTGGTCCACACCAGGTCTGAACCGCACCACAACTCACCCACACGCACCACCTCGGCGAGGGCATGCGTCCACGTCGGACCACCGCACATCACCGCGCCCGCAGGCATCTCATCATCAGCACACGTCACTGGAGGTCAGGAATGAATCGCACCGTCGTCATGGGGTTCCTGCTGACGCTTGCCTCCGCGTTCTTCTTCGCGGTCTCCGGCCCCATTGCGAAGACGATGTATGAGATCGGGTGGACGCCCGGATCCGTCGTGCTCATTCGTCTCGCGGGCTCGGCCGTGCTGCTGCTCATCCCCAGTCTCATCGCTCTGCACGGGCGCTGGGACGAGGTGCGCGCCAACTGGAAGACCGTGCTCACGTACGGGCTGGTGTCGATGGCCGGCGTGCAGGGCTTCTACTTCGTCGCCGTCGAACACCTCACCGTGGCCGTTGCGCTGCTGCTCGAGATGACGGCACCGATGCTCCTCGTGTTCTGGATCTGGGCACGGTCGCGGACCCGGCCGGCGACGGTGACCTTCATCGGCGTGATGGTCTCGATGTTCGGGCTCCTGCTCGTCCTCGACCTCCGCAACTCTGACATCAGCGTCTTCGGCGTCGTCATGGCCCTCGCTGCGGCCGTCTGTCTGGCCAGCTACTTCCTCGTCTCCGCGAAGGATTCGATCAACGTCCCACCGGTCGCCCTGACCGGTTTGGGCATGGGAATCGGCGCGCTGGTGATGGCCGTCATCGTGCTCGCAGGTGTCATGCCCGCCGGTGCCGTCACCAGCGATGTCGACATGGGCGGATACGAAGTCTCCTGGATCCTGCCCATGTCGATGATCGTCGTCTTCACCGTGGGCGCCTACATCACGGGCATCCTGGGTCTGCGCTACATCGGGGCGACCATCGGCTCGTTCGTCAACCTCGTCGAGGTTCCGTTCTCCGTCATCGTTGCCTGGTTCGTCCTGTCCGAGCTGCCGACGCCCATCCAGCTCTTCGGCGGCGTGTTCATCGTCGGCGGCGTCGGCTTCATCAAATGGGGCGAGGCGCGCCTGGCCCGCCGGGTCGCCTCCCGCGAAGTGGTCGTCAGAGCCGAGGAGCTCATCGAGGTCTGAGGGGCACCCCCGGCTGTGGCTCGCGGCAACCCTTCGGACACTTGGCACCCTTTTGCCGGGTTGCTCAGCGCCGGAGAGGTTGCTGGGCCGCGGAGTTTGACCCACCCCTCTCCGAGAACTGCCCGACGGCGGCACAGCAACCTCACGCGGGGTTGCTGGGCCGCCGTCAGGTAGCTTCAGCGAACCTCGATGTCGTAGCTGTAGCCCTGTTCGGTGAGGAAGCGGCGGCGCTGGGCGGCGAAGTGTTCATCGACGGTGTCGGCGGCGACAACGGTGTAGAACGTCGCTGAACCCATATCCTCCTTCGGCCGCAGGATCCGGCCCAGGCGCTGGGCCTCCTCCTGCCGGGAACCGAAGGCGCCGGAGACCTGGATCGCCACCGAGGCAGCCGGCAGGTCGACGGAGAAGTTCGCGACCTTCGAGACCACGAGGACCGGGATGGCGCCCGAACGGAAGTCGCGGAAGAGCTCCTGGCGCTGCGACTCCGGCGTCTGCCCGGTCAGCACAGGGGCGTCGAGTTCGTTCCCGACCTCCTCGAGCTGATCGAGGTATTGGCCGATGACCAGGATCTGCGCATCGGGATGGTCGGCGACGAGTTCGCGCACGATCGGCAGCTTCGCATCCGAGGTGGCCGCAAGCCGGTACCGGTCCTCGCCGTCGGCGCGCGCATACGCCGTCCGAGTACCCCCGTCGAGGCGGACCCTGACTTCGTGGCAGGCCGCGGTGGCGATGTAGCCCATGCGTTCGAGCTCCTTCCACGGCACTTCGTACTGCTTGGGCCCGATGAGGGAGAAGACCTCGTCCTCACGTCCGTCCTCACGCACCAGAGTGGCCGTGAGCCCGAGCCGTCGCCTGGCCTGCAGGCTGGCGGTCAGGCGGAAGATGGGTGCCGGCAGAAGGTGGACCTCATCGTAGATGACGAGCCCCCAATCCTTGGCGTCGAGGAGTTCGAGGTGCAGGTAGGAGCCCTTACGGCGGGTGGTGAGCACCTGATAGGTGGCGATGGTGATCGGCCGGATCTCCTTCGTCGACCCCGAATACTCGCCGATTTCGTCCTCGGTCAGCGAGGTCCTGTTGAGGATCTCGTCCTTCCACTGCCGGGCGGAGACCGAGTTCGTCACGAGGATGAGCGTCGTCGTCTGCACGCGTGACATCGTGGCCACTCCGACGATGGTCTTGCCCGCGCCACAGGGGAGGACGACGACACCGGACTCACCGCTGAGAGAATGGTCGATCGCCTCCTTCTGGTAGTCGCGCAGATGCCACTGCCCGCCGTGGGCGTCATCGGACAGAGCGATCTCGTGGGCTTCGCCGTCGACGTAGCCGGCATGGTCGGAGACGGGGTGGCCCAGCCGCAGCAGCGCGTGCTTGAGTTCGCCGCGCTCCGAGGGGTGGACGAGGACGGATTCGGCGTCGAGGGACGTGCCGAACTTGCCCGCCAGGTCCGGCTGGCCGATGAGCGAGGCGAGCAGTTCGGTGTCGCTCGAGGTCAGGGTCAGGCCGTGGATCGGGTGGTCGACGAGGGTGAGGACTCCGAAGCGGTCCATGATGTCGACGATGTCGACGAGCAGCTCGTGGGGCACCGGGTACTTCGCGAACTCGAGGAGGACGTCGACGACGGATTCCGCGTCATGTCCGCTGGCCCGGGCGTTCCACAGCCCCAAGGGCGTGATCGTGTACGTGTGAATGTACTCCGGTGTCCGCGAGAGCTGTGCGAACGGGGCGATCGCCACGGCCGCCTCGACGGCCAGGGGATGCCCCGACTCCAACAGCACAGTCCGATCGGACTGCACGATCAACGGACCGTTCATATGTGTTCCTGCTTCTTCCCACGCCGAGGTGACTTCCGAGGGCACAACGCCAGTGCCCTCAGGATTGTTCCTCCGCCGCAGCGGATGGATCCTCGCTCACATCGACACTGACGATCCGCGCGATCGACAGGGACGCCTCGGCGCCGGTGGTCTTCACCGTGCCCCGCACGCGCCCACCGTTGACGGTGGTCGGGAGCATATCGATGACGCGTTCCTGCCCGTGCGAGTCGGCGAGTGTGATCGTCACCGTCCGGCCCGCCTCGGCGGCCTCCCGGAGACGGTCCATGTGCCCGAGCGGCTCGTCCGTGCTCGTGGTCGTCACCGCGCGGGCGCCGGGGGAGCGGAGGATGCGGATGTATTCGCCGAGGTGGTCGTCGGTGACCCGCGCGCGCTTGCGCAGATGCACCTCGGGCTCGGCCTGCGTGATGACCCTGCGTTTGCGCACCGGTCCCGAGGGCGAATGCAGCAGGGCGTGGTGCTCGGCGGATTCGAGCAGGTGCATGGTGCGCTCGGGGCCCAACTGGCCGACCGCCACGGTCGGGGCCAGACGCTCGAGGCCGGCCGGCAGCATGGCCTGGTCGGAGAGGATGACATCGAGGTCGACCGGGTCGTCGACGACGAGGACGGCACGGGCACCGGCGACTTGGACCCGGCGCAGCTTCGAGGCCGTGTTCTCGATGAGGAACTCCAGAGTCGACGGCAGAGCCTCGGCGCTGATCTCCGCGAGCTGGGCCAGGGCGTCGGCGGCATTGATGCCGGTCTGCATGCTCGCCTCGATCGTGTCGGCATCGATGCGATAGACAGTGCCCTGCCCGCGCGCCTCGACGACGGCAAACCGGCGCAGGATGTGGTGGACGCGTGGTTCGATGGGCCCGGTGGCCACGGCGGTGAGATCGGACTGGATGAGCACGGTCTCGACCTCATCGACGAGTCCGAGCCGAACCGCGTCGACGACATCGGTGGGCACTGCGAGGCTCTCGAGGCTGAAGTTCACGGGCGCGATCGAGGGATCCTGGGCGGCCTGGGCGCTCATCGCGGTCTGCAGGCCTTCTGCGAGGAGGGCGCCGAACCTGCTGGGCCCGAAATGCTGCGCGTTCTGCAGCGGGGTCGTGGCCAGGCCGAAGGCACCTGCGGTGTGGAGGATCGCCTCGGTCATCGCGAAATCGTGGGCGGGGATGAGTGGGCGGGCGGCAAGGACCTGTGCGTGGATCCACTCGGCCGAACGGGAGGACCCGAGACCGATTCCGCCCAGGATCTCCAGGATGGTGAAGCGCAGCAGGGGCATCGTCGGCTGGGACTGGCTGAACCCCTTGAATAGGGACTTCTTCGGGGACGCGAGGACGGTGAGGCGTTCGTTGGCGCTCGCCCCGGCCGCCAGTTGGGTGACGTCGAGGGGTTCGCGCAGCCAGGAGGTCATCAGAGCTGCCCAGAGTTCTGCCCTGTCGCCTTCGAGGACATCGGCCGCGTCGTCGCTGGCCGTCCACTGGGGATCCAGCGGGTCGTCGAGCACGCCGATGAGGCTCAGCGACTTCGCCGCGAGCAGCAGGGTGATCGTCTGCTCGAGTCCCAGGTCGATGGTTCTCCCGATCCGGGTGACGTCTCGCTTGGAGATTCCGCCGCTGGTCAGGCGGGAGATCGGGGAGGTCGCCAGCTCATCGACGAGTCCGCGCAGGGAGGAGATGACCTCCGCCACCGCGGCTCGTTCGCTGTTGTGGATGAGTGTCGTCGGAATCGACTCGGTGCTCGAATCCGGCTCGGTCGTCGCCGCCTGCCACGGATGTGCCCGGGCGGATTCGGCCGCCGAGGTGGGCAGCAGTGTGATGGCCTCCGACTGGATCCGCCAGGTGGTCTCCGACGACGGCCAGGCCAGGCCCAGGTCGCGCAGTCGGGGGATGGCAGCCTCGGCGAGGGTGTCGTCGATATGACGATTCTCACGCACGTTGATGTCCGTCGACGTGCGTGCGGCCTTGGCCAGGTCGATGAAGACGTCGAGCTGTGCCGACGTCAGGGCTTCGATGCCCCGGGAGACGCCGATGCGTGAGGATGCGGCCGCGGCCAGCGAGGGAATCGTCGGGGACTCGGGTTGGAGGAGATCGCGACGGGTCCGGACGAAGGACTCGAAGTCGGTATCGGAACTGTGGGTCAGCCACTGGCTGAAGGTCATTGACATCGCTGCTCAGCTTACCGCGAGGGGTACAATAGATGGGCAGAAGAGCTTCTCGGATCTCGGAAAGGACGAGCATTGTCAGCCAAGCGTGTCGACACGACCATCGTCGTCGTGGCCGTTGCCGCCGCCGTCATCGGGGCGGTGTCGCTCATCGGTGTCCTGGGGCAGGCCTGGATGGGCTACGCCCCTTCGCACATACTGACGTACCTGCCGATGCTCCTCCTCCCGATCGCCTTCGCTCTTGTCGCGGTGGTCCTGGTCAGGGCGGTGCGCAGACGCAGACAGACCGAGGTGGGCCAGAGCTGAAACTCGGCCGCGGGCGCTGCCACCGGTACACGCACATCCGCTGAGGCTGCGGCCTCGTCGCGGATCGGGTGCCGGATCAGCGTCGGGCACACTCCCACCATGACGGCGTCTGCGCCGACGCCTGCCACAGACAGCGTCTGCATCGAAGAGTCACGTCCGGCGGCATCGCAGTCATCCGATCGCAGCCGGAGGACTGAGACAGTCGAAGCGCTGAAACGGTCGCAGGGTTGAGACGCTCGCAGGGTTGAGACGGCACGCACGAGCACACAGGGCGGATCGGAGTCAGATTCGCGCAGCCGCACCCGGGCG
>NZ_JAKDJU010000209.1 GCF_030453725.1 Brevibacterium picturae | reverse complement strand
GTTGACCTACCCCGATATCGAAGCGGCCGCCGCACGGATCTCCGGCCGGGTGCGACCGGTCACGGTGGCGTCGGCTCGGCCGGGGAACGCTCCCGAGGCACCGACCACGACCGCCGCGACGTGGTCCGCCCCGCCGAGCATCGACCCGACCGGGTCGGGCGTGCACTTCGCCCTCGAGTTCATGCAGTACACCGGTTCGTTCAAGGCCCGTGGCGCGCAGAACTTCATCCAGACTCACCTGGCCGAGGGGACGTTCCCCGAGGCCGGGGTGACGATCGCCTCGGGCGGCAACGCGGGACTGGCCTGCGCCTGGGCGGCACGCGATGCCGGTGTTCCGGCCACCGTGTTCCTGCCCACCAACGCTCCCGCCGTGAAGGTCGAGAGGCTGCGCGGCTACGGCGCCGAGGTGCGTCTGATCGGTTCGGAATACGCCGAGGCGGCCCTGGCCTGCCAGAAGTTCGTCGAGTCATCCGGTGCATTGGCATCCCACGCCTACGATCATCCGCTCATCGCCGCCGGTGCCGGGACGATGTTGACCGAGATCCTCTCGCAGATCCCCGACCTCGACACGATCGTCGTCTCCGCCGGCGGAGGCGGACTGTTCGCCGGGGTGGCCACGGCCGCGACGTTCCATGGGGTGCGCACGGTCGCGGTCGAGCCTGCGAACTGTCGGGCACTGAACGCGGCACTGGAGGCGGGCGAGCCCGTCGACGTTCCGGTCGATTCGGTCGCGGCGGATTCTCTGGGTGCCAGGCGAGCCACACCTCTGGCTGTGGCGGCTGCGCAGAATGACCTGGTCACCTCGGTGCTGGTCGACGATGAGCAGATCATCTCCGCGCGCAGTCATCTGTGGGGCGAGCACCGTTTGGCACTCGAGCATGCCGCAGCCACGGCACTGGCCGGAATCCACGGTTCAGCTGGCTCCGGGAGCTACATTCCGGCACCCGACGAGAAGGTCTGCGTCGTACTGTGCGGGGCGAACACCAGCCTCGGCGATCTCTGAAGAGTTCGGCAGGGCAGCTCGCAACGTCGGCGACGATCCGACGCGTCCCTGAGGTTCTAGCGCTGTCGATCCTTGGACTTGAGAGATGCTTTGATGAGGCCGAAGATGGCGGCCGCAACGACGACGGCGATGATCGCCTTGACGAGGAACCATGCGATCGAGAACGCGATGTTGACCACCCACCACGCGATGATGATCGCGATGATCGCGCCGACGATGCTCCATACGGTACTCATCTTCATGCCTCAAGCCTAAGCCGCACGGTGTGTGCGCGCAATGGCGCGCGGGTGCTCCAGCACAGGCCGAGGAAGTTCGCCTAGACCGCGACGGGACGATGCCGGATCGCACGGGCCGACCAGCGGCCGTCGGCGAAGCCGACGTCGATCGGGTGCTCGAAGGCCGCGCTGACCTGATCGGTGGTGAGCACCTCGGCGATGTCACCCGATGCAGTGAGCTGGCCGTGGGAGATGAGCATCGCGTGGGACGTGGACTGCGGGATCTCCTCGAGGTGGTGGGTCACCAGCAGGGTCGTCAGCTCCGGTGAGGTCACCGAGAGCGAATCGATGGTCTCCAGCAGCTGTTCGCGGGCGGCCACGTCGAGGCCGGTGGTCGGCTCGTCGAAGAGCAGGAGCTGCGGGTCGGCGATGAGCGCTCGGGCCACGAGAGCGCGGCCTCGCTCGCCCTGGGACAGGACCTTCCACCCCGCGTCCGCGCGGGAGCTCAGACCCACCTCGGCGATGAGATCATCGGCCTTCGCGACCTCGTTGGGGCTGGGTTCCCAGCGGAAGGGCCTCTCAATCGTGCCGGTCAGACCGGTGAGGACGACCTCGCGCACGGACAGGTTCGAGCGCAGGGGGTGGCGCGGATTCACATGTCCGATATGACGACGCAGGGCCTGGAGTTCGACGCGGCCCATGCGCTGCCCGAGGATGTCGACCGCCCCGGAGGTCGGGAAGACCTGTGCCGAGGCGAAACTGAGAATGGTCGACTTCCCCGCTCCGTTGGGGCCGATGAGAACCCAGTGCTCACCACGACCGATGCTCAGGTCGATGCCGTGGAGGATCTTCGTCTCCCCACGTCGGAACGTCACATCGTCCAGCTTGAGGACCGTTTCGCCCACCGTGTTCACACTCGCTTCCTTCGTCGTCAGGTCGCTTCCGCACGGGCGACCCCTCGTCGGGAGCCGTCCTCCGCTGCGAAGCTGTCCCAGTCTAGGACTTGACCTCGCCGAGGTGGGTGCCGGTGAGCAGGGTCCCGTTCCACATCCTGGACCGCGGGCCCTCGATCCCCGCTTGTTCCAGCGTCCTCCCCAGCCACCGTCGGGACACCCGAGACACCAGGAACGCGGGAATCTGACCATCACCCGGAGCGGGACCATAATGGAGTCATGCACAACGGTGACGAAGCCCATGACGACCACCGCATGAAGATGCGCGGGAAGATCCTCCGCCGGTCCGCCTCCTTCAACGTCGCCCACGCCGTCGATGATCTCGAACCCGGGACTGGCGCCCAGAGCATCCAGCGCGCGCTGTCCCTGCTCAACCTCGTCGGCCTCATCGCCGGCGAACGCGTCAGCGGTGCCAGCCTGTCCGAGGTCGCCTCGATCAGCGGCCGCCCCAAGGCCAGCGTCCATCGGATGCTGCAGGCGCTCATCGCCATGGGGTATGTCGAGCGCCTCGAGGAGGGCGGCTACCGTCTGGGAGTGCAGTCGCAGATCCTGGGTCAGCTCGCGCAGAAGTCCGTCGACCCGCTGGTCACGGAATCGGAATCGAGCCTGCTGCGTCTGGCCGAGCTCAGCCGGGACACAGCCTTCCTCACCCTGCGCACCGGCAGCTATTCGATCTGCGCCAGGCGCGAGGAAGGCTTCGGCGAGATACTGAACAACGCTCTGTCCGTGGGCGATCGCCATCCTTTGGGCATCGGCGCCGGCAGCCTCGCGATTCTCTCCGAACTCTCCCCCGCCGAGGTGGACGCCCAGTTCGAGGCCAATGCCCAGATCTTCGCCGAACGGTATCCCAAGGTCTCGGTCACCCAGCTGCGCGACATCATCGACCGGGCCCGCGTCGACGGCTTCGTCCACAATCCTGGTCTCTTCGCCCAAGGCTCCTGGGCGGTGGGCGTGCCCCTGCGGATTCGTGGCGGACGTTCTCGCGCGGCTCTGTCGATCGCGAGCATTGCCGATCGTGTGACTGGGCCCCGCGTCGAACGCCTCGTCGCCCTGCTCCGCCGCGAAGCCAAGACCATCACCGAGGCGCTGAGCACCCAGGCCGATCCCTGAGCGAGCCCACCGACGACGTCCCGGTCACCGGCAGAACGCTCTGACCCGCACCGCCACTTCGCAGATCGCACTGCGACGCCGCGAATGGAGGAACTTCTGATGCGATTCCGAACGCTGATTTCACACCAAAAGTTCCGCGATTCGCACGTCGCCGAGCAGTGGAGCTCATCCCGCCGAGGCGGCCTCCAGTCTCGCGGCCACCGATCCGAGGATCTCGCCCAGCCAGCCGACGGCGGCCGGATTGGGTCCGGGCCTGGTCACGAACGAGACCCGACGCTGACCGAGGTCCTGCTTAGCGGACCGCAAGACGACGTCGAAATCGGTGTCGACGGCCACCTCGGTGGTCAATGCGCATCCGAGCCCTTCAGCCACGAGCCCATGGATCATGTAGAGATCGTCGCTGCGCATGAGTTCGCGCAGCTCGTATCCCAGTCCCCGGGAGATCCGTCGCAGCACCCGCACCGAGGCGTCGGATTCGTTGCGACTGCACACCCAGTCGACGTCGCTCATCGTGGCGAAATCGAGGACCTCTTGCCCCGCCAGCTCGCCGTCGCGGGCGACCATGACCCGGTAGGGCTCGTCGAGGAGAGTGCGCAGCCGCAGCTCGGGACCGGCGAATTCGGGCAGTTCGGGGATGTCGTAGATGAGCCCGGCGTGGACCTCACCGCTGTGCAGCATCCGGACGACTTCGCTGGGTTCGGCCTCGACGACCTCGACACGCACGGACGTTCTCTGTTGAAGTCCGGCGATCGCGGCGGGCAGAAGGCGCGAACCGATCGAGGAGAATGATCCGATGCGCAGGGACACCACGCCGGCATCGCGCTGGGCGGTGACGAGCTGCTCGGCCCGGTCGATGCGTGCCAGTACAGGTTCGATCTCCTCGGCGAAGGACTCCCCCAACGGCGTCAGTCGAGTTCCGTTCCGCGCCCGGTCGACGAGCCTGATGCGCAGATGGGATTCGAGGGTGCGCAGATGATGGGTCACGGTCGGGACCCCGTGCTCGAGCACCTCGGCGGCACGATTGAGGCTTCCTTCGTCCCGGATGGCCAGGAGCACCCGGAACTGCTGCAGATTCATCATGATATAGACACTATGTCACCGTGAATGATTTCTTGCTATATCGTAGACAGGATTCGATCCATAGTGTGGGCCCCATGCGCGCCGATACTCGACTCCACCCCGACACAGCGACCACCCCCGTCACGGACACCGCGACCGTCCCCACGACAACACACGCCGACACCACGATCGACCCCCGCCAGCACACCGCACCGTACGCCGAAGCTCTGCGCTCCCTGGCCGCCGAGGACTGGCAGCGCCTGCACGTTCCCGCCCACCAGGGCAACGGCTCACATGCTCCGGGCCTGGCCGAGGTCGTCGGCGAGGCCGGCATGGGCATCGACTTCCCCATGCTCTTCAGCGGCATCGACCAGGAGAACTGGCGCATGATCAACCACGA
>NZ_JAKDJU010000208.1 GCF_030453725.1 Brevibacterium picturae | reverse complement strand
GTGTCTTCGGCCGCTGGGTGGTCGACGAGGAGGTTGAAGGTCAGTGTCACCCGATGACCTGACGTCACCGGCTTCACTTCATGCCGTCGGTCAGCGTAGAACGCTGCGAGTGTGATGTCGTCCGGGTCGCCGGTGAAGATCCGGTCAGCGCCGTGGTCGTCGACGACGAGTTCGCCACCGGTGTGGGTGGTCGGCAGTCCGACCACGAGTGTGGCCAGCATCGAGTCGTCCTTCTCCGAGTCCTGATGCGGCAGGAAGAACTGCCCCTCCCCATAGACGAGCATCGAGTGGAGTTCGGCGCGGACCGTCGCATCGGCAGGAATTCCCAGCGCGGCACCGAGGCGGCCGAGAGACTCGTCGAGCGCTCCCGTCCAGTTGTCTGTCCCCGTGGCACCGGTTGGGTCGCCCAGGTGGACGTGCGCCGGATCGATCACCCAGGTGTCGCGGACTGTGGGGTCGAAGACGGTGTCCTCGCCACTGCCGAAGTGCGCGGGTTCGGCGATCGAGATCAGCGCTGCGATGTCGTCTTCGCCGATGGGGAAGGACAACGGCGCACGATCGATGAGGATGTTGAGGCCATCGGGCTGCACACGTGTCGATGCCGCATGGACGATGTCCGCACCGACGCGGCTCAAGTGCGTCTTGAGTCGGTCGGCGATCGGTTGCGAGGACATCATTCTCCCAGTCTCTTCAGCGGGTCAGGGACCCAGGTCGGCCAGTCCGGCGAGCCCACCAGTGCTCCGAGTTCAAAGCTGGCGCACAGGTGGAACGGTCGGCGAGCGCTGCTGTTGTCGTACAGGTTCGCCGAATCAGCCGTTCCGATCGTCTCCGCGACATGTTCCCACAAACGCTCATATCTCTCCCGGATCTTGTGCTCCGGCACTGCGTGCCCCCCGCGACGCACACGCTCGCGCACTCGCTGAACCGTGAGGTCGACGGGGACCATGACGATGTGCAGTGTGACGAGGAATCCGGCATCGGCAGCATCAGTGACCAGCTGGACCTTACTGGGGTGCGAGAACACGGTCTCTGAAATGAATGATCGCTTCTCGGCGATGAATTCCCGCCTTAGCCTCTCTGCGATCCGTGCTGCTTCATAGGCATGTTCCAGCTGAGTGTCCGGCCATCTCTGCGCTGCGATGACGTCGGCGTTGATGAACGGCAGATGCGTCACAGGTGCCAGGACGTCATGGACGTAGCTTGATTTCCCAGCGCCGTTCGGCCCCGCGAGCAGATGCAGAACCGGCATCAGGTCGTTGGCCGATGCACGACCAGGTTGCCGTCCTCGTCCAGCTCCGAATACTCCTCACCGGCTGAGTCGAACCCGGTTGCGTAATCCAGCCCGTCTCGCAGTGTGCGAGTGCGTTCTTCCCACGCCTCGCGCACGATGGCCTGTTCTCTTTCGGCGAGCGAGTCATAGGAGCTCGTTCCGGCCAAGACCTGCGTAATCTGACGATGATTGACCGTGGGCGACGATTCCATTTCACGCCCGATACGAGCCCAATGCGCAATCTGCTGAGGCACCGTCCTCGAAGCGGCCTTAGCCGCCGCGACAGCGGATTCGTAGACGTCTGCCGGCAATCTCGTCGGTTGGCTGCTCCTAGTCATGACCCCATTGTAGTACGACGCTACACGCGGCTTCCAGGGGCGGACGACGTTTCCAGGGCAGGTCGATCATTGTCGAATGTGCAGACTTCATCCGGTGTATGAAGACACCGAATACACCTTGACCGCTCCTGCCTCATTTCCTCTCAGCAGCAAGTGCGCTGCGTACCAGCTGCCATCTTCGTCCGGGTCGATTTTCTCGCCGGGGCCTTTCAGCCCGCAGATGACGTCGCCGGCTTTGATGGAATCGGCGCCGAAACCGCCGATTCCTTCCATCAGGCCAACACCATTGCTCATGGTGTAGTCCCCGTATTCCTCGTCCACGACTCCGATGAGTTCGCAGGTATCGACTTCGGTCCCGTCCTGGAGAGCCAGATTTCGGTAGGTCAGCGGTGGGTTCGCAGACGCATCCCCGATGACTGTATCCAGGTCTCGCATGACCTCATCAGTGGCCATCGCACCGGCAGTGTCATCGTCGCCTTTCGCGGCCGCATCGACGAACTTCTGAACTTCCTCGACTTCCGGGACCCGGACAGTTTCTCCACCGACGGTGAACAGCACATCCTGAGGTTCGTATCCTCCCTTCGCCCACGCAAATCGGAGCTCCACCTCCCCCGTGCGCTCTGCGGCGTTGTAATCCTCATCGCCGTATACAGCGATATTGCTCACCGTCGCTGTCATATAGGGGCCGGTGAGGTCGACCGCAGAGACGATGCTGCGGTTGAAGTCGGCAAGCTGCTGGAAGTCCGAGTCCTCGCTCCACGGCTCGATCGAGGTGACGAGGTCGAGCTTCTGGTCATAGACACCGACCGAATCCGTTACCCAGTTCCCGCCCGGATAGCAGACGAAGTCGATAGCCACCATCGGCTTCGGTGTGGCCACCGACGTTGTCACGTCATTGATGGCGATCGATGACCCGTAGTCTCCTTCTGCGGTTTTGCCGTCTGCGAATGCCTGCTTCGCTCCCTCGGCCATAGTTAAGTCTGCACAGGCGGGAGGAACCTCCAGCTTCGCGTTGCGGATGTCGTCCTCCGATGGGAGCTTCGGTGCGGGCAGCGCCGAAATGCTCTCATCGAATCCCTTGTCAGCCGTCACGGAATCGTCGTCCGACGAGTCCGTGAAGTCGAAGGAGCTCACTGCGCCCTCATGCTGGATGCGCAGCTGACTGCCGGTGACCGCGAATCCGTCGGTCGGTGCCGACACTGCCCACAGCTGGTCACCGGTCGAGAGATCGAGGCCTTTCACCCCGCCCGAGGTTCCGATGATGAGAACACCATCGACGGCTGTCCACGACGGGGTGACGCGTTTGTCACCGAGTCCGGTCACCTCGGCGGCGGAGGGATCGAGGTCCTGCGTCCACAGGACGCTGTCGGAATCGACGGCGGCAAGGGTCTGACCATCGGAGACCACCCACGGTCCGGTCTCCCCCGCCTGGGGACCGGCGATCATCGAGACATGGGCCTCAGGTCCGAGATTCAGACCGTCATAGGTCTGATCGTCCGGCCCGGTCACTGCTCCTTCATCTTCGATGTCGAGAGGAACCCTCGATGATGCGGGATGGGGGTCGACATCGGCCTTGCTCTCAGCTGTCGTCATCGACCCGTCGCTGAGTGCGACCGCTCGGTCCCCGCACTGGACAGCCTCGCCGGAGACGCGGCATGCGGTGGGAGTGCCGGCCAGTTTCTCCTCGTCGTCGGAGGTGTCGTCGGAAGCGTCCGGGTCGAGCGCCTCGTCCAGCGGCTCGGTCTTGCCGGTGTCGATGTCCTGGTGCGGAACGGACACCGTCCAGGCGGGCTGATCATAGTCATCCACTCGGGTGAGAATCGAGGTGGTTGACCCGATGAACCGCAGGATCTCTGGGGAGGTCTCACCCGCTTCGGCAGAGGCAGTCAGCGGGGCGCCGCTGAGGTGCATATCCGCACTCAGACCGCTGAAGTCCATGACATCGGATTGGCTGGGAGTCTGAGCGTAGTTGGGTTTCGGATCGCCGAAGGGGTTGTACCCGGAAAAGAAGGCGAAGGAGCCTCCTGCGATGAGTGCCACGACCGCAACTGCGGCAATGCCGAGCAGGACGGGTTTGGATTTCGATTTCATCGTCGCGCCCTGCTCGGGCGAGGGCGGCTGTGATTCATAGGAATTCGGGTGGTCGCTCATACTCAGTGAATCTAGCAGGAAGCCCTGACGCGACTACACGAACTGTAGTGGATCACCGAAATGTTGTCAGATCGCAATTGTGGTCAACGATTGGGAGGAGCACACGTCCTCATCGACTCGATGGCACTGGGCTGCCTGACGCACCTACGAACTCACGGATCGCGGGCAGCTCGCGGCGGGCCTGGGACAGTCCCATGCGATGAGCAGCGGCGAGGCGTGAAAGGTCACGGGTGCCATTGTCGACCGGCATCCGCTCAGGAGCGAAGACGTGTGCCTTTCCCTCCGCTTCGAGAGCGAAGATCCGTTCGCGCGTCTCGTTGTACCGTGCCCACCGGGTCAACAGCGCCTCCGCCAATGCGGGATACCGACGGAAGATGCTCCGGTAGACTGCGGAGAAGCGCTGCGGCGCCTTTCGATACGAGCGCTCCTGCGTGAGCACGATGACGAACTTTTCGAAGCCCTCTATCTGTGCCTGACTCAGAGCGATTCCGCCGTCCTCGCCCATCGCCCCGTCGACGTACACATGCCCGTCTAAGTGGACCGGCGGCATCAGCCCAGGCATCGTCGAGGAGGCGCGTACACGGACCATCAGATCCTCGATCTCAGGAGTGTCTTTCCGCGACCACACAACATCATCACCGGATACCGCATCGAACGCGACAATCCTCATGTCTGCAGGACTCGATTGAAATGACTCCCAGTCGAACGGCAGCGCCTCGTCGGGGCCGCCCGCCTGCTGGTAGATGTACTCCGCGTTGAACATGCCCTGCCCACGAGCGAAATAGCGCAGGCCGCCGAACTGTTCATCGGCGGCGAACTCGACGAATGACCGACGAGCGCGTCGCGCGTCACCGGACAAGTAGTTCACCGCATTTGAGGCCCCGGCGCTGATACCCGCGACCCAGTCGAAATCCAAGCCAGCTTCGAGCAGCGTGACGACCATCCCGCTCGTCAGCGACGCCCGCATGCCACCGCCCTCGAAGATCAGAGC
>NZ_JAKDJU010000207.1 GCF_030453725.1 Brevibacterium picturae | reverse complement strand
GCACCTTCTGACCCGCACCTTCTGACTATCAACCCGCACCCACCGTCGAGGACAACGAGGATAGAGGGGTGGCTCAGCGATTCGTGCGCAGCCACAGAATGGCGACGTGGAGCGCGGTGCGCGACTCCGCATCCTCAAGTGAGACGCCGAGCCTGCGCTGCAGCCGGTCCAGCCGTGCATACAGTGCCGGTCTGGACAGGAAGCCGGTGCGAGCAAGCGCCGATTTGTTGCCCCCGTGAGTGAGGAACTGTTCGAGGAGGACGAGCATCTCCTCATCGTCGGTCTCGAGCAGAGGGGCGAGCTCCGCCTCGGCGAAGGCCCGAACGCCCGGATCATCGTGCAGCGATGAGAGCAGTCCGCGCAGCCTCACGTCGGAGAAGCGGTAATACCGCCGCTGTCGCAGTTCGAGAGTCGAGGCGATCTCTGCGACCTGTGTGGCGGACTCGAGCCCGGTGACAGCGCCGATGATCGAGTCGCTCGGCCGCCCGGCGCCTACGGTGGCGCTGCGGGTGGGCACGTCGGCGATGATCTGCTCAAGGACCTCGTCGTCGGCACCTGTGGGCAGTGCCAGCACGACCCCGAACGAGCCTGACTGCAGTCCGGCTGACAGCGTGGAGCAGCGGTGAGCACTCGCTGCGGATACGAAATCGCGGTGGAGGGAACGTTCCCGCAGCTGCAGTGTCGTCGGGTCAGCGCCTGGGTCGCGATCAATGCGCACGACCACGGGAATCATGCGATCGCGTGGTGTGAACCCCAGGTCCGCAGCCCGCTCCCTGACCTGCTTCTCGCCGAGGTCGCTCGCTTCGGCGATCTCGCGGACCAGCCCGCCCTGGGCTTGGACGAGGAGATCTTGTTCGTCGCGCTCGGCCATCCGCGCCAACGTCAGAGTCTGTGCGGCGCGCTCGACGACTTGTGCAGCCTCCTCATCGGATCTCAGGCGACCCGGCGCCAGCAGTCGGCCCCACCGCCGATCCCGCAGCCCCACCGGAGTCTGCAGCCACCGTTGCCTGTGCCCGCTGCCCTCGCCGAGGTGGCCCGTCCCCGCGCTTTCTCGCTGAGTCCTGTGCGGTGCGGGTGGGCCGCCTGCGTGGGCGAGCAGGCGATGTCCGACGTCTTCGAGCAGCACAGGAGTGCCCAGCAGTTCCGCTGTCCGGTCGACGATGTGCTGGGCTCCGGCGCTCTCGAGGCTCAACTGTGTGAAGACCTCGTGGACCGTGCGCGCATGTTCGACGCGGGCAAGCTGCCGATTGAGCAGTTCCTGGTGAGCGAGTTCCGTGACGCGGACGAATTTGATGCGGCGGCGCAGGACCACGATCGGAATCTCGCGATCGCGTGCAGCGGCCCGCACGTTTTCGATGGCTTCGACATCCGGTCGGCCATCATGATGAATGAGCTCAATGACCGCACCGGAAGCAGAGGCGGATTCGAGCTGGTCGAGGAACTTCGCGGTCGATTCCGGCGATGACCGGTAGGACAGCCCGGTGCTGAGTACGAGCTCGCTGCCTTCGAGGAACTGCGCGACGTTCTCCGAATCGGCGATATGGACCCACCTCACCGGACGCCCCACATGGTCGGCGCCGGATACGACTTCGGGCTCGCCGCGGCGGATTTCGTCGACGTCGAGCAGGTTCGCGATCGTCAGCTCCGGTGCTCGCCGGGACAGAACGTCCATCCTGCGTTTCCTTTCGCGGGCTCGACACAGTGTGGTTTACACAGTGTAAATCAGCGAAGGCAAATGTTGACAGGGTGTCCATGGTCAATTGGCTGCGGCTGGCTCACCATTGAAGGAATAGGGCGGCCACGGGACCGGGGGCATGTCACTCCTGACTCCGGCCCACCTCGGCGATCTGGACATCCCTGCGACTGGACATCACTGCGACTGGACATCACTGCGAAAGGACGAACATCATGACTGTGATCAATGCGAATGAAGGACTCGAGCGCGGAGTCGAACACACGATCACCCCTGAGCAGCTCAGTGCTGGACGGCGGGCTCATGATCTCGACCGGGCGCACGTCTTCCATTCCTGGCAGGCGCAGGGGCCCTTCGAGCCGATGACCGTTCTGGCGGCCGAGGGACCCTACATCTGGGACGGGGAGGGCCGGAAGCTGCTCGACATGTCCTCACAGCTGGTGAACACGAACATCGGACATCAGCATCCGACGGTCGTCGCCGCGATCCAGGAGCAGGCGGCGAAGCTGTGCACGATCGCTCCCCAGCACGTCAACGAAGCCCGCTCCGAGGCGGCACGACTCATCGCCGAGCTCACGCCCGGAGACCTCGACCATGTCTTCTTCACCAACGGTGGTGCCGACGCCAACGAGCACGCGATCCGGATGGCGCGCCTGCACACGGGCCGGACCAAGGTGCTGTCCGCGTATCGCAGCTATCACGGTGGAACCCAGTTGGCCGTCAACGCCACCGGCGACCCGCGCCGGTTTGCCAATGACTATTCGGCCGAGGGCATCGTCCACTTCATGCCGGCCTACCAGTACCGTTCGTACTTCGGGGCGACGACCGAGGCAGAGGAGACTGCGCGGGCACTGCAGCACCTCGAGGACATGATCACTCTGGAAGGGCCGAACAACATCGCCGCGCTCATCCTCGAATCCGTGCCCGGCACGGCAGGCATATACGGGCCCCCAGCCGGATACCTCGAAGGGGTGCGGGAGCTGACGGCCCGCCACGGCATCGTCTTCATCGCCGACGAGGTGATGGCCGGATTCGGGCGGACCGGTCGATGGTTCGCGCTCGACCACTGGGGAGTGACACCGGACCTGCTGACCTTCGCCAAGGGAGTGAACTCGGGATACGTGCCTTTGGGCGGAGTCGCGGTCTCCGAGGACATCTTCGACACCTTCCGCGATCGCGTCTACCCGGGCGGACTGACCTACTCCGGTCACCCGCTGGCCTGCGCGGCGGCGGTTGCGACCATCACTGCGATGCGCGACGAGGACATGATCGCCAACGCAGACAGGCTGGGCGAAGACATCATCGGACCGGCGCTGCAGGAGATGGCCCAGCGTCACCCCTCGATCGGAGACGTGCGTGGAATGGGCTGCTTCTGGGCCATCGAGCTGGTCAAGAACCGCACCACGCGCGAACCACTGGCCGCCTACGGCGGCAGCTCACCGGAGATGAACCGGGTGATCGCGGCGATGAAGTCAGGCGGAGTGCTGCCGTTCGCGAACTTCAACCGGATCCATGTCGTACCGCCGCTGAACACGCCCGACGCGGATGTGCGCTTCGGTCTCGAAGTGCTTGACGAGGCGCTGAACATCGCGGACGAATACGCCGTCTGACCACTGTCCTCCGCCGCCGGGCTGATTGTGAACGTTGCTACATTCCCTGCTCGGCGGGGGAGGGTTTGGCCAGCTCAGAGATGAACGCAGGGTGACATTGGTGGAGTTGCAGAGAACAGCAGGTGAAGATTCGGGGGAATAGGCGGTAGACTCTCTGCTGATTGAGGCCGCTGTCCGCCAGCTAAATCATCCACGGTCCGAATTGTGTCTATGTTCAAGGTCGCTTAGTGGAAATCATCTTCGTCGTTGTGCTGGTCATCGTGCTGGCACTGTTCTTTGACTTCACCAATGGCTTTCACGACACGGCCAATGCCATGGCGACTCCGATCGCCACAGGAGCGATCAAGCCCAAGACGGCGGTCACCTTGGCAGCGCTGCTCAACCTCGTCGGCGCTTTCCTCTCCACCGAGGTGGCGAAGACCATCTCGGGCGGCATCATCAAAGAAGGTGATGGGGGAGTCCAGATCACACCGGACTTCATCCTCGCCGGCCTCATCGGTGCGATCATCTGGAACATGGCGACCTGGCGCTTCGGCCTGCCCTCGTCTTCCTCACACGCGCTGTTCGGCGGACTGATCGGTGCCGCGATCGTCGGCACCGGCCTCAACTCCGTCGACTTCGGCGTCTTCCTGTCCAAAGTGGTCCTGCCCGCACTCGCAGCTCCGATCATCGCCGGAGTCGGCGCCTATCTGTGCACTCGCCTGGCCTACTCCATCACACGCCGCAACAGTGAGGGCAAGACCGCTCACCGGGCACCATTCAAGTACGGGCAGATCTTCAGCTCCTCGCTCGTCGCTCTGGCGCACGGCACCAACGATGCGCAGAAGACCATGGGCGTCATCACGCTCGTACTCGTATCGGCAAATCTGCAGGACCACGGGACCGGCCCGCATATCTGGGTGATCACAGCCTGCGCGCTGGCGATCGCACTGGGAACGTATGTCGGCGGATGGCGAATCATCGACACTCTCGGCACGAAGCTCACCACCGTCAAGCCTGCTCAGGGACTGGCCGCCGAGACGTCGACAGCCGCCGCCATCCTCGCCTCTTCCCACTTGGGCTTCGCGCTGTCGACGACGCAGGTGGCGTCCGGTTCGGTGCTCGGCTCGGGAATGGGGCGCAAGGGCGCCGACGTCCAATGGTCCACCGCCGGACGCATCGCCTCGGGCTGGCTGCTGACCATTCCGGCGGCCGGAATCGTCGGCGGCATCGCAGCTGGCATCGCCCACCTCGGCACAATCGGGGTAGTCATCGACACGGTCATTGCGGTCATTGCCGTCCTCTGGATCTTCCTGAGCTCGCTCAAGGCCAAGCAGACGGACCTCTCGAACTTCGACACCGTCGGCGAAGCTGTCGGCATCCGCGGCCGCAAGCGCAAGATTCGCAAGGACCGCAACCGCAAACGCGCAGCGATGAAGCGTGCCGCTCGCAACGAAGCCCAAGACCAGCGAGCTGCCGAAAGAGCCGAAGCGAAGTCCGGTGCCG
>NZ_JAKDJU010000044.1 GCF_030453725.1 Brevibacterium picturae | reverse complement strand
CTGAGCCTGGTGGAGCAACTGGCCGAATTCGCCTCCGCAGAATGATGCCCGCAGCAGCGCCGAGTCCAACCGTGCCAGGCGCGGCAGCAGGCAACTCCTCAGCCAAGCAGTCGTTCCTCGGCCCAGAAGCGAGAATTCTGCCAGAGTTCAATTGCCCGACTTCCGGAGTCGTTATGGTGGGAACATGGATGATCATGCCGAGCTTGAGGTTCTCGGAGCTTCGCCCGTAAAGCTCAATGTTGAACTTGTGTGGGGCATACCGGGCGGTCTGGGGCAGAGCTGGGAACCCATAGGCTCAGCAAGTGGAATCCCTGGAGTGCTGCCCCCGCCTCATGAGGTTGAGGAGCTCTATGCCGCTGCAGCGGCAGAGCCGCCCTTGAACGAGGATCCGAAGCACGCGGCACTGTTCGGGAGACTCTACGACCTCTCGGTCCGAAACGGTCAGGTCCTCATCGCAGCGGCGCGTTTCGATGGGCGCCTGAGATCAATCGCCTACGGCCATTTCTGGTCCTGGGCGGAACAGGATCACGACTGGGCCGATGAACTGGCCTCCACACTCGGAGACGCCGCTGCGAGACTCGAATGGTCGTTCGCCCTCAACCTTGTGGCTCGTGATCCCCATCTGCGCAGTTCCGGGCTCGGACGGACCACGCTCCAGACATGGCTGGCCGGCATCAGCGGATACAGCTGTTGGCTCCAGACCAACGACATCGACAGCCCCGCCCGCCGCCTCTACGAAAGCCTCGGCTTCTTCGCACTCGGTCATGGGCCCCAAGCGCCCAACGGTCAACCAGGACTCGTCATGTTCAGAGCGGCGGCCTGATTCGAACCGCTGGGGTCGAACCACTGTGCAGGGGAGTGCGATCACGCGGTTCCACGCGATCATGAGAAACCAGTGATCATTAGGATGGTGGCATGCGCAACGAAGCTCCGGCAGACAAACAGACCATCGACACCTCCAGCCCAGCCATGGCACCGCAGGATGCCGCACCCATGCCTCATGATGAGAATCTGTGGCTCGAAGACATCCATGGCGATGACCAGATGGCCTGGGTCAAGGAGCAGAACGCGAAGACCATCGCCAGGTTCCAGGACGATCTGTTCGACTCCATCGCCGGTGATATTCGCACTGCCCTGGACTCCGAGGGCAAGATCCCGATGGTGGCCAAACGCGGTGATCACTACTTCAACTTCTGGCGCGACACCACGAACCCCAAAGGCATGTGGCGGCGAACCACCTGGGACAGCTATGTCTCCGATTCCCCCGAGTGGGAGGTCCTCATCGACCTCGACGCGCTCGGCACCGCGGAAGCAACACCCTGGGTGTGGGCCGGAGCATCGGTGCGTCGTTCGGACAACTCACGTGCGCTCGTCTCGCTGTCGCCCGATGGCGGGGACGCCCACAGAGTGCGCGAATTCGACCTGACCACCAAATCCTTCGTTGCCGGCGGCTTCGACCTCCCAACGGCGAAGACCCGCTTTGCCTGGCTCGACGATGACACGATCATCGTCGCCACCGAGACTGACGAGGACTCTCTGACCACCTCGTCCTATCCGCGTCAGGCACGAGTACTCTCGCGTGGGCAGGCCATTGCCGATGCCCCGATAGTCGCCGAGGTGCCACGCGATCACGTCGCCATCTTCGTCGGCAGCGAGGTGGGACCGGCAGACGCCGATTCCACCGACAGGGTCTTCGCCATCGATGCCATCGACTTCTTCAATTCGCGGCCCAGCTTCATCGACCTCGAGCTGGTCACCGAGGAATCCGGGTCGGTGACCACCGACGCCTCGGCGTGGGAGAGCAGATGGACCGTCGTCGATGTGCCGACCGACGTGGAAGTCGGATTCGACAGGGACTTCGTGCTCTTCCGCCCTCAATCCGACTGGAATCACGAGGATTTCTCGGTTCCCGCCGGTGGTTTGGCCATTGCCGACATCGCCGAGGTGCGGGCCGGAACAATCGCACCGACCGTCATCTTCACCCCCGACGCTCACACCGCCCTGCAGTCGTGGACATGGACGCGGGACTACCTGGTCCTCGAGCTGCTGGCTGATGTGCAGTCTCAGCTGGTCGTTCTCGACCCGAACGATCATTTCTCATCGTCTCGGCTGCCCGGAGTCGCGGCCAATCACATGGTCGGGTTGGGAGCAGTCGACAGACACGATGATGCGACCGCCAACGACTATTGGCTGGTGAGCACCGGCTTCCTGACTCCATCGACCCTGGCGTACGGGCGTTTGGAGCCGTCGGAAGGCTGCGCCACCCCCGAAATCATCAAAACGGCACCAGCGCTCTTTGCCAGCGAAGGCTTCTCGGTCGAACAGCACTTCGCCACCAGCGAAGACGGAACCAAGGTTCCCTACTTCCAGATCGCCGAGAGCGGGCTGGTGCTCGATGGGAGCAATCCGACCCTCCTGGACGGGTACGGTGGATTCGAAGTCAGCCGGTCTCCGGTGTACTCCCCGGTCATGGGCATCGGATGGTTGGGGCGCACGACGATTCCCGCCGGACGGCGCGGGGTCTATGTCCTTGCCAACATCCGCGGCGGTGGAGAGTACGGGCCACGGTGGCACACCTCGGCGATGCGAGAGAACCGGATGCGGGCCTATGAGGACTATGCTGCCGTTGCCAGGGATCTCATCGAACGTGGGGTGACGAGCCCGAAGAGTCTGGCCTGCGCCGGCGGCTCGAACGGGGGACTGCTGGTCGGGAACATGCTCACACAGCACCCTGAACTCTTCGGCGCGATCTCGTGCGGAGTTCCTCTCTTGGATATGCGCCGCTACACCAAACTCAGCGCCGGCTATTCGTGGAAGGCCGAGTACGGCGACCCAGATGTGGCCGAAGACTGGACATTCATCCGGAAGTTCTCGCCCTATCACCTGCTGGAAGCAGGCGTGGACTATCCACCTGTACTGTTCTGGACGGCGACCTCTGATGATCGTGTCGGGCCGGTCCAGGCTCGCAAGATGGCTGCTCGGATGCAGGATCGCGGCATCGACGATGTGTGGTTCTTCGAAGACACCGAGGGCGGGCATTCGGCGGCCTCGGACAACAAGCAGGCTGCGTTCACCCGGGCCCTGAGCTACCGCTTCCTGTGGAACTCGCTGACCGGTGAGTGAGCAAGTTCATAGCTTCTGAGCAGAGCCTGAGAGTAGGTTTGGAAACATGACGAACGATATGCACGAACCCCAGCGCTTTCACGCCGAATACAAGGTCATCGGCGGCAAACTCGTGGTCGCCGATGTGGAAACCGATGGGAAGACCATCACCGAGGTCAAGATCTCCGGCGACTTCTTCCTCGAACCCGAAGAAGCCTATTTCGACCTCGCCCCCGCACTCGTCGGAGCCAGCGTCACCGCGGACAACGCGAACCTGCGCCAACGCCTTGACGACGTACTTGCCGGGTACGGCTCGGAACTGGCGATGCACGGATTCTCCACTTCTGACATCGCAACGGTCGTCAGGCGTGCTCTGGGATCGGCAGCGAACTTCACCGACTTCGATTGGCAAGTCATCCGCGGCGAGGTCCTGCCCACACAGGTCAATGTCGCCCTCGACCAGGTGCTGCTGGACGAGGTCGCAGCAGGACGTCGGAAACCGACGCTGCGGTTCTGGGAATGGGACGACACCGCCACGGTCATCGGAGCCTTCCAGTCCTACGCCAACGAACTCCGTCCGGAAGGCGTCGAGAAGTACGGGGTGCAGGTCGTGCGCCGCATCTCCGGTGGGGGAGCGATGTTCATGGAAGGCGGGAACTGCATCACCTACTCGATGTTCGTCCCACCCGCGCTGGTCGCCGGCCTCGACTATGAGGAGTCCTATGTCTTCCTCGACCAATGGGTGCTGGCAGCTCTGAAGCGCCTGGGCGTCGAAGCTTTCTACAAACCGATCAACGACATCTCCTCGACCGGCGGCAAGATCGGCGGTGCGGCACAGAAGCGGATGCGGGATGGAACCCTGCTCCATCATGCGACGATGAGCTACGACATCGACGCCGACAAGATGATCGAAGTCCTGCGCATCGGTGAGGCGAAGATCTCCGACAAGGGCGTCGCCAGCGCCAAGAAGCGCGTCGACCCCCTGCGCAGCCAGACAGGCGAGGCCCGCAAAGACATCATCGACGTCATGGCCGACACATTCGCGAACAGATACGGCGCCAGCTTCGACACCTTCACCGAAGACGAACTGGACAAGGCACATACCCTCGTTGCCGAGAAGTTCGGAACCGAGAAATGGACGCACCGGGTGCCGTGAGCAAGCCTGAAAACGATCAAGGTCCGTGGTGGGAGGCCCAAGCCTGGGCCCTGACAGCCGAGGCGGATCGAAAAGCGGATCGAAAACGGCGTCGTGAAGGAACCACCCTGATCATCGGTTCTGCGGTGTTCGTGCTGGTGTCGGTATTGTGCTTGTTCGTCGACCAGCTCATGCTCATCGGACTGGTCTGCCTGGTCTTCTTCGGCGGATGCCTCCTAGCCGGGATCATGATGCGAGGCGATCCGGATTCGCAGACCACGCTCGTGCCGTCGCTGTGCGCCTCAGTGATCATGGGCCTCGGGTGTGGCCTGATTTTTGTCTTGGCCCTCATGGCCGTGGTGGTCTACGGGGCCAGCGTCAACCAGATCGCGGTGCTCGTCGTCGCCGCTGTCGGATTCGTCTTCTTCGGAATCGGCGGGATTGTGGCATTGGTCTGGAGACATCGGCGACGCCGAACACAGCTGCAGAATGAGCGACCTCATCGGCAGGGCCGACGACCATGAGCGCGGCAGAGGCACAATCCACGATCGTTGCTCTCGGCGGTGGCGGGTTCTCCATGTCTGAGACAGGGGAATCAGCCATCGATGACTGCCTGCTCCAGATGGCGAGCGGTGTGCGAGCCAAACGCCGGACAGGAGCTCACCATCGCCGAGGCGGTGGTGACCTTCCGCGCGTGTGCTTCGTCCCGACGGCATCGGGTGACGACCCCGACTACATTCGACGCTTTGAGACTGCGTTCGACGGACGGGCCGAGACTCATGTGCTCTCACTGTTCGGTCAGAGTCCTTGGGATTACGAGGACCCGCAGATGATTCTTGACATGGATCTCATCTATGTCGGCGGCGGATCCACCGCCAACCTGCTGACTCTGTGGCGTCGACACGGCGTGGACGACATCATGCACAGGGCAGCGAGCGACGGTACGATCCTTGCCGGAGTCAGCGCCGGAGCCAACTGCTGGTTCGAGGCGTCATCGACCGACTCGTTCGGTTCGCTGGCTCCCCTGGACGAGGGTCTCGGAATCATCCCCGGCAGCGCCTGCCCGCACTATCACGGTGAGCCCGGCCGGGCCGAGACGTTCCGAACCTGGATCGGGACCGGACAGCTGCCGGGACCAGGACTGGCCATCGACGACCATGCCGCCGTCGTCTTCGAGGACGCTGAGGCCACCTCGGTGATGGTGGAAAGAGGTGGAGCCAACGCCTACCTCGTCGACGCCTGGAGAGAAACGAGGCTCGGCACGAATGACGCAGCCGACACTCTGCCTCGCCACCTCCCCAAACGGGTGCTGCAATGAACGACCAGGTGCTGCAATGAACGACGACGAGCTGCAGGCGATCTTCACTCGCGCGTACCGAAAGCAACGACGGGACGCGAAGGTGCTCATCCTCGTCTCCGCCCTGTTCGTCATCGTAGGGCTGATCATGCTCATCGGTGCGGGCCAGATCATCGGTCTTTTCGTCACTGTGTTCTTCGCCGCTGGAATCATCGCCGGCATCATGCAGCTGATCGGCACGAATACGAGGCTCGCACTTCTGCTGGGCATCATCGGTGCACTGCTGTTTGCCGCAGCCTGTGCGATCCTCCTCGTGCTGACGCTGACGGGTGTCATCGTCGACGCGCCCGGACGTTCGCAGATCGTCGCCACGATCGCCGCGGTCGTCGGTCTCGGGTTCTTCGGCGGCGGATCAGTCGTCCTCCTCGTCCGCTTCCTTCGGAAGCGTTGATTGCACCTGCGCAAGCATTCCTCGCAGGCGGTCGACCACCTCGGCGATCTGATCTGTAGGATTGGGAATCAATCAAGCCATACCCTGCACAAGGAGAGCCATGCGCCAGGTCGAACCGTCAGTAGAACTGCTTGCCAAGCCCAGCATCGACTGGGATTCGATGAGGACATATCTCGATGAGGTGGGCGGATCTGACTGGGCGGATCGTGTCGAAGAGGCCGATTCTCCCGACGCCGAGGACATCGTCGAGTTCTCCGGACGCATGTGCTACCGCTCGTGGGAGCCTGGGCTGAACCCGAACGTGTCCCGCGTGCGCACGGATTCGTCCCAGTACCTGGGCAACGTCATCGCCTCCCAGCACGGTTCGGTGCTCGAACACGCGAACTTCACCTTCGTCCTCCACAACGTCTCACGGGTGCTCACCCACGAACTCATCCGCCACCGTGCCGGTTCCGCGTTCTCGCAGGAATCTCTGCGCTACGTGCGCCTGGCCGACATTCCGTTCTGGTTCCCCGAGTGGGCCCGTGAGGATTCGGAGCTCATGGAACGCTCCCTCAAGGTTCTCGACACCCTCGAGGAGCACCAGAAGTGGATGACCGAGCACTTCGAACTCGACGAAGCCAGCACGAAGTTCTCCCATAAGAAGCACATGACCTCGTTCATGCGCCGCTTCGCACCCGAGGGCCTGGCCACCGGGATCGTCTACACCGCCAACCTCCGCTCCCTGCGCCACGTCGTCGAGATGCGCACGGCCAAGGGCGCCGAAGAAGAGATCCGCCTCGTGTTCAATAAGATCGGGGAGGCCATGCTCCAAGAGGCCCCAGCGGTCTTCTCCGACTATGAAGTGGTCGACGGGGCATGGATCCCCGGGACCCGGAAGGCATGACATGGCTGACATCTTCAACGCCCAGATCAACCCCGGGAAACTCGAGATCGTCTCTGCCTGGCTGAGTAAGCAGGAGCGCTCGGCCGGGACCGATGTGACACCGGAGGCGCTGTCCCAGCTGAGCTCCTACCGGTTCGACGATCCCGCCGGCGAGGTGGGAGCAGAGATCCACATCGTCGCTTCAGGAGACCGCGTCTTCCAAGTGCCGCTGACCTACCGCGGGGAACCGCTGGCCGGCGCCGACGAGCACCTGATCTCGACCATGGAGCATTCCATCCTCGGCAAGCGCTGGGTCTACGCCGGGATGGGTGACCCTCTTTTCCGGCAGCGCCTCGACCACGCGATCGCCACTGCTGATAACTCGGCACGGCAGTATCGCGTCGACGATGACGGCAACAGGGGCGAAGAGATCACCGATGTCGCTCACGCCTGGGGTACGGGGCCGTTGCCCGGTGCCGAAGACGTCGAAATGCTGTATGAGCTCAGCCTCGATTCGCCCGCTGAAGGAAATGAAGCGGGACTGCTCTTGGGCCGCTGGCCGGGCCAGGACTCCCGAGTCGTCCTCGCCGTGATGGTGTGATGATCGGATGAGCAAGGACTGCCTGTTCTGCGGAATCGTCGCAGGTGATGTGCCGAGTGCGCCGGTCGCGGAGACGGAGACGACCGTCGCGTTCATGGACATCCAGCCGGGATCCGACGGGCATCTGCTCGTCGTCCCGAAACGGCACAGCACGGATCTGCGAGACATTCCTGCCGCCGATCTCGCGGACGTGGCGATCGAATCGCAGCGCATCGCCAAGCGTGTCTTCGACGTGTGGGGTGCCGACGGGGTCAACCTGCTCAACTCCTGCGGCAAAGACGCCTGGCAGTCGGTGTTCCACTTCCATATGCATGTCATCCCGCGCTACCGCGACACAACCAAGGACCGACTCAGGCTGCCGTTCGAACCCGGCGTGCGCGGTGAGGCAGAGCTGATCGAGGAGATGGCAGGCTCGATGAGGTCGGCCCTGGGGGCTGGCTGACCCGACGCATCACCGTCCCAGGTCGATGATGGTCATCCCCGAACCGGTGTTCGCGCCGAGGGCATCCATGGCTGCGGGAGCGTCCTCGAGGCCGATGACATTCGTGACCAGATCCTGCGGGCGCAGCTTGCCGTCGATGACCAGCTCGACCATCTCCGGATACGCGGCCGCGGCCATCCCATGGGAGCCGAGGACGCTGAGTTCGAGGCCGATGACGCGTGACATGTCGACGACCGGCGGTGTGGCCAGCAGACCGATCTGCACGTGACGGCCCAAGGGGGCCAGCGAGGCGATCGCGGCGGCGATCGTGTCCTCACGCCCCAGAGCGTCCACGCTCACGGCAACCCCGTCCACGCTCACGGCCACCCCGTCCGGGCATTGGTCCGAGGCCTGGGAGACCACCTCGGCGGCCAGAGCTCCGGGGCTCTTGCCCGCGGCGTTGACCGTGTGCGTCGCACCATGTTCGCGGGCCCGGTCGAGCGCGGCCTCGCTGACGTCGATCGCGACGACCTGCGCGCCGATGGCCCGGGCGATCATGATCGCCGACAGCCCCACCCCTCCGCAGCCGAACACGGCGACCGTCTCGCCCGCCTGGAGTTCGGCTCGCACCCGCAGACCGTGGAAGGCCGTGGCGAAGCGGCAGCCGAGTCCCACCATCGCCGAGGCGGGAAGCTCCTCAGGGACTGCGATCAGGTTGGCATCGGCGTTGTGGATGACGACCTGATCCGCCCAGGAACCGAAATGGGTGAACCCGGGCTGCGTCTGGTCCGGGCAGACCTGAGCGTTGCCGTCCAGGCACCAGCGGCAGCGACCGCAGCCGCACACGAAGGGCACGGTCACACGCTGGCCGGTGTGGAAGCTCGTGACCTTGTGCCCCGCCGAGGCGATGCGACCGACGAGCTCATGACCGGGCACATGGGGCAGCGTGATCGTCGAGTCGTGGCCCGACCAGGCATGATGGTCGCTGCGGCAGACGCCGGTGGCTTCGACGTCGATGACGACACCGGTTGCGGGAGTGGAGGGTGGCTCGATGTCTCTCAGCTGGGGGAGGACAGAGAACTCTTCATAGACGATTGCGCGCACACATTGATCCTATGCAGAGCCGTTCCTGCCGCACAGCGCGGTCCACACTGTGTGCTGCCCGACGGTTCTACCGGGCGTGGATCCCGACCGCAGCCAAGGCATCGAGGAGTCGCCGCCGCAGGGCCTGTGCCTGTTCGGAGAAGGCTTGCTGCCGTTGCATGTATTCGGCCTTGCCCTCGGCGGTTTCGATGGCGACGACACCGTAGCCCCAGCCGCGCAGATCGTAGGGCGAGGCCTCCATATCGAGGGTGCGGATGTCCAGAGCCAGATCGAAGCAGTCGACGACGAGGTCGGAGGAGGCGACGGGTCCGACCTTCATCGCCCATTTGTAGAGGTCCATTCCCGCATGCAGGCAGCCGGGCTGCTCAGTGGCCACCATGTCTTCACGGGTCGGCTGGAGGGTGTTGCGTGGGCGTGCGGGTGCGGTGAAGAAACGGAACGCATCATGGTGGGAGCACTGGATTCGGTGGCCCTCGACGACGGCATCGGTGGCTTCATGGCTGAGACGCAACGGCACCTGCTGGTGGCGGCGCTGCTCCTCGCTGAGCTTGTAGACCATCGCCCATTCGTGGATGCCGAAGCACCCGAAGTTCGCCTCCCGATGCAGGGTCGACTGGAGCAGGGAGGCGATGAACTTCGCACCATCACCACGATCTCTGCGCCAGGACTCGATGTCCACCTCGGCGACCGTGCCCAATGAGCTGGTCGTGTACCAGCGCCGGTCGAAATAATTCCGGTCGGCCTCCGTGGCCAATTCGAGTCGCACGTCGGGACCCGGATTCCACTTGGCCAGCTGGCCGGCTTTGAACGGATAGTAGGTGAACAGGAAGTCCTCGACCGGATGCTTCTCGCCCTTGAGTCGGCGGGCGAGGTGCGCATCCGTTCTCATCGCGATCCTCGTGGCGTGATCATCACGCAGAGCGCGCCATGTGGGTGCGCTGATCGCGGCACCACCAGAACCTGCAGCCCCGGCGTCGTCAGCATCAGCACCGACAGCCCGGGGGCGGTCGGTGCGCTCAGCGGTCAGTGAGGCGGTGGGAGTCATCGCTTCATTGTCCCAGACCGCTTGGTCCCGCGCATCGGGGGTGCCGTGAGCGGGTCCTCGGGCCAGGGATGCTTCGGATACCGGCCTCTGTTCTCCGCTCTGACGTGTGAATACGCATTGGCCCAGAACGAAGCGAGGTCGCCGGTGACCGCCAACGGCCGGCGGGCGGGGGAGAGGAGGTGGATCACCACTGGGACTCGGCCATCGCACACCCGTGGAACCGTCTGCCAGCCGAAACACTCCTGAAGTTTGACCGCAAGGATGGGACTCGGCGCCTCAGTCGCCGTGCCGCCGTCGACCGACGCCGACTCACCCTCTGTGTCAGGCACAGACTCAGATGCCGACTCCGACTCCGACTCCGACTCCGCATGATCGGGGTCGGGGTAGTCGAGACGAATCCGTGAACCGCTGGGGACTTCAATGCTCACCGGCACCAGTTCGTCGAGTCGGGATGCCTGCGGCCAAGGCAGGAGAGTCCGCAGCGCAGAGACGAGATCGACCTTGCTCGGATCGGATCCTCTTGCGATGCGGTCCAGGGCGGCCGGGCACCATTCGGTCAGCGTCTGCGACAGCCGCGACCATCGCACATCCGGCCACGGCGGACCATAGATGGCGTGCAGCAGCCCCAGTCGGGACCGCAGCTCTTCGAATGTCTCGCTGGGCCGCAGAATCTCACGAGCGCCGCGCTGACGCACCGACGCCGCGATCGCCGAACGGGCCAGTTCTGCGCCGGCTTTGATCGGCGTAGCTGTGAGTTCGATGCCGCCGAGGCGGGTCCGCCGCACCGCGCGCACCTTCCCTTGGTCGAAGGTCGCAGTCTCCTCGGTCGCCATCAGCCCGGCGCCCGCGAGCTCTGCGGTGTCCTGATCGATGATCGCCGCGGCCCTGATCACGGCGCGTCCCCCGGAAAGCCCGACATCGGAGATCGCCAACCATGGACTGCCCTGCAAAGACGAGTTCCGCGGCAGCGACGCGGCCGTGCCGGAGGCCAGCAGGTATTCCGACGCCGAGGAATTGCGAAGCCGGCCGATCTGCAGCGGATGGGACAGGGCAACCACAAGCCCCAGATCAGCGGGGCGCAGAGAATCACCCCGAGCCGAACCGTGGGGAATCGACGCGTGGACCGCTGGTTCGCGCCAGGCTGAGTCGCGCCAGGCTGAGTCGCGCCCGGCTGAGCCCGGCGGATCAGAGAATTCCGCGGCCAATCCGGCGAAGCGCTTCACATCTTGGGCGAACCGACGGTCCTTGCTGCGCCGCAGCTCGCGCAGAGTGGCCACGAGATCGGCGCCAGGGGCACGCTGGTCGGATTCGATCACAGCGATCGCCTCGGCTGCCGCGGTCCGGGACAGCATTGCGGCTCCGTCGAAGAGACCGCGCGCCGACCACACGGAGGCCGGAATCCGGGCGATGGCCCGCCCCAACCGGGTGACTCGGATTGCGTCGTGCTTCACCGAGCTGCCGTCACCGCCCGAAGCATCCTCGGATTCTGCGAGCTCGATCGCCCCGAGCGCCACGAGATTGTCCACAGCCAGGCGGTGCGGGCCCTCCGGCATCGGATCCGGCAGCAGGTCCGTGTCGCCGCCCCACACGGCGAGGGTCAGGACCGCCGAGGTGAGATCGGAGGTCGCGATCTCCGCGGGCGTGTGCTCGGGCAGGCTCGCCCAATCGGGTTCGGACAGGCAGCGATAGACCGTGCCCGGACCCAACCGTGAGGCACGACCGGCACGCTGCGTTCCCGACGCCTTGGACTCGCGGGTCGTGACCAGCCCCGACATTCCACGGCGAGTGTCCAACCGAGGCCCCCTGGCCAGTCCCGAGTCGACGACGATGCTCACGCCGGGAACCGTCAGAGCCGACTCCGCGACCGAGGTCGACACGATCACGCGACGAAGGCCCACCTCGGCGGGATGCGGTCGCAGGATCGAATCCTGGTCCTGGGCAGGAGTGCGGCCGAGCAGAGTGTGGACCTCGGTCCCTGACCCGACGGGAAGGGACCGGGTGATCCGGGTGGCGATCTCCTCGACCTCTCGGGCGCCGGGAGCGAAGACGAGCACGTCCCCGCTGATGTGCGTCGACAGAGCTTCAACACTCGTTCGCGCCACATGATCGAGGAAGTCCCGGGTCACGCCGCGTGCGTCCAGAGGACGGTGCTTCGCCGGCGCCCACCTGACATCGAGGGGGTGGACCTTCGCTGCAACCGACAGCAGCTCTGCGGGTGACTCGGCGCCGTCTCCTGATCCCAACCGTCGTGCCCACATCGTGGCATCGAGAGTCGCCGACATGACGACGAGGCCAAGATCCTCACGCAGATCGACCAGCTCCCGGCACAGCGCGAAGGTCAGGTCGGTGTCGAGCTGTCGCTCGTGCACCTCGTCGAGGATGACAGCCGCGACACCGGCCAACTCAGGATCGCGCAGCAGCCGAGCCAACAGCACTCCCGTGGTCACGAACTCGATCCTCGTGCGCGCCGAGGTCCGCGACTCTCCGCGAACCGTGAACCCGATTGCCTCGCCGAGGCGGGTCCCGGTCAGCGTCGCCAGTCGCCTGGCCGCGGCCCGAGCGGCCATGCGTCGCGGCTGAGTGACGATGATCCGCCCCGCAGCGGCGGATGGATCAGCAGGCCCGAACAGGTGCTGGTCCGAATGGCCGGCCGAACGCCCGGTGAGGTTCCCGGCCAGATGCTCGGCGATGAGCGGCGGCACCAGGGTGGTCTTGCCGGTTCCGGGTGGGGCCTCGACGACCAGGCGGGGGAACCTGCCGACGGAAGAGTCCGCCAGCTGGTCGATGAGTGCCGCGGTCGGCAGTCCCGCGGCGATGGTCTCCAGGTCGAACGAGTGTGGCGGACGAGAATCGGGCATGTCCCAAGTGTCTCAGCCCAAGCGCAGAAAGCCCGTGTGCCAGTGGTCTCGCCGACTGACTAGACTGGGGCACATGCGTATTGCCAGATTTGTGCACCAGGATGAACCCAAATACGGAGTCGTCGAAGGCGACGTGCCGCAGATTGAGGACGGCACGTGGGACACGTCCGGTCTCAGCCTCGCCGTTCTCGACCAGGACCCGTTCTTCGCGCCAGCCCAGTCGACGGGGGAGCGGCTGAAGTTCGACGATGTTCGTCTCGTCAGCCCGATCCTGCCGCGGTCGAAGGTCATCGGCGTGGGACGCAACTTCGCCGACCATGCCGCCGAACTCGGCAATGAGGTGCCCGTCAGTCCGCTGACCTTCTTCAAACCCAACACCTCGGTGATCGGCCCCGGTGATCCGATCCGCCTGCCCGCCATCAGCGAACACGTCTCCTACGAGGCGGAGCTGGCCGTCATCATCGGCCGCGTCGCCAAGGGTGTGAAAGCAGAGAACGCCTACGACCATGTCCTCGGCTACACCGGCGGCAACGACGTGACCATGCGCGACATCCAGAAGTCCGACAAGCAGTGGTCACGGGCGAAGGGCTTCGACACGTCCTGCCCGCTGGGTCCGTGGATCGAAACGGAACTCGACGTCGACGACCTCGGCATCCGCTCCTGGGTCGACGGGGAGCTGAAGCAGGACGGCAATACCGCCGACTTCATCTTCGACATCCCGACCCTCATCGAACACCTGTCCGAGACCATCACCCTGCTGCCCGGTGACGTCATCCTCACCGGCACTCCCGCCGGCGTCGGTCAGATCGTGTCCGGCAACCGTGTCGACATCGCCATCGATGGGCTCGGAGTCCTCAGCAACACGGCCATGGACGCCTGAGACCGGCACCCCGCCGCCACCGCGCACGCCGCCACCGCGAACGCCCCCACCGCGCAGTACCGTCACACAACTCAAAGACCGAAGGAACACAGTGAGCGTCAAAGTTCGTTTCTGCCCATCGCCCACCGGCACCCCGCACGTCGGCATGGTCCGCACCGCCCTGTTCAACTGGGCGTATGCGAAGCACACCGGAGGTAAGTTCGTCTTCCGCATCGAAGACACCGACGCCGCCCGTGACACCGAGGAGAGCTTCGGTCAGGTCCTCGAGGCCATGAAGTGGCTCGGCCTCGACTGGGACGAAGGCATCGACGTGGGCGGACCCGACGGACCCTACCGCCAGTCCCAGCGCGGCGACATCTATGCAGGCGTGATCGAGAAGCTCAAGGCCGCCGGACACATCTACGAGTCCTACTCGACCAACGACGAGGTCGAGGCCCGACACAAGGCCGCAGGCCGCGACCCCAAGCTCGGCTACGACGGCTTCGATCGTGACCTCACCCCAGAGCAGATCGCCGGCTTCAGGGCCGAGGGGCGCGAACCGGTCTGGCGCGTGCGCATGCCCGCCGAGGATGTCACCTTCACCGACCTGGTGCGCGGAGAGATCACCTTCCGCGCCGGCACCATCCCCGACTACGTCGTCGTCCGTGCGAACGGGCAACCGCTGTACACCCTGGTCAACCCCGTCGACGATGCACTTATGGGCATCACCCATGTGCTGCGCGGCGAGGACCTGCTGTCCTCGACTCCTCGCCAGGTCGTGCTCTACGAAGCACTCAAGGACATCGGCGTCGCCGCCGCGACCCCCGAGTTCGGTCACCTGCCCTACGTGACGGGCGCCGGCAACAAGAAGCTGTCCAAGCGCGATCCGGAATCCAACCTGTTCCTCCACCGCGACAACGGGTTCATCCCCGAGGGCATGATCAACTACCTCGGTCTGCTCGGCTGGTCGATCGCCCCTGATCGGGACATATTCAGCGTCAAGGAGTTCGTCGACGCCTTCGACATCCACGATGTCCTGCCCAACCCCGCCCGCTTCGATGTGAAGAAGGCGACGTCGATCAACGCCGACCACATCCGGCTCCTCGAGGCTGACGACTTCCGTGATCGGCTGGTTCCCTATCTCCAGGCCGCCGAGGTGCTCCCGGAGCAGCCGTCGCAGGCTCAGCTGTCGATTCTCGACCAGGCGGCACCGTTGGTGCAGACGAGGATGAACCTCCTCGGCGAAGCACCCGACCTCCTGGCATTCCTCTTCACTCCCGATGCCGAGCTGACCATGGCCGAGGACGGACTGAAGACCCTGAAGGACTCCGCCCCCGAGGTGCTGGCGGCCTCGATCGAGGTCCTCGAGGGAGTCGAGGACTGGACGACGGACACACTGCACGAACGCCTGCAGTTCACACTGGTCACCGAAATGGAGATCAAACCGCGGCTGGCCTTCGGCCCCCTGCGCGTGGCCGTATCCGGACGCAAGGTCTCTCCACCTCTGTTCGAGTCGATGGAGATCCTCGGCAAGGATTCCTCGCTGACCCGCCTGCGGGCTCTGGCTGCCCAGCTGTGACTGCAGTCAACCAGTCGAACTGGACGCGCGGGGGACTGCACCTGAGGGATGTGACCGTCGACGTCCCCCTCGACCACTTCGGTGGGGGAGGGGCAGCCGCCTCGGCGAGCATCGAGGTCTTCGCCCGCATCATCGCCACCGAGGCGGAGAGCACGAAGCCCTCTCTCGTGTTCCTGCAGGGCGGTCCGGGTGCCGAAGCGCCCCGACCGACCACCCCCGTCGGCCAGTCCACCTGGCTGGCACGAGCACTCGAGGACTTCCAAGTCGTCATGCTCGACCAGCGGGGGACCGGGAAATCGAGTCCCATCGGCTCCGTGGACGGGCGCATCACCGGCCTTGACTGGGCAGGTGAGGCTCCCGCGGATATTGCTGCCGCGCTGCGCTGCTACCGTGCCGACTCGATCGTCGAAGACGCTGAGATCCTGCGCCAGGTTCTCGGCATCGACACCTGGTCGCTGCTGGGTCAGTCCTTCGGCGGGTTCACCGCCCTGCGCTACGTATCCGCACACTCCGAATCGCTGCACGAGGTCTACTTCACCGGCGGTCTGCCGGCCGTCGGCACTGACCCGGCCACCGTGTACGCCACGACGTGGGAGACCATGAAGCGCAAGTCGGCGCAGTTCTACCGGGCATTCCCCGGTGACCGTGACAAGCTCGCCCGCCTCGTCGACCTCGCCGAGGCCGAGGGCGGGATCACGCTCCCCGGCGGGGCGCGCGCCACGACGGAGCGCATTCGTCTCCTGGGGCACTACCTCGGGGCCTCCGACGGGCCCGAAAAACTCCACTACCTGCTGGACCTGGACCCCGCCTCGGCGGCCTTCCGTCATGACCTTGCGGCCGCACTGCCGTTCTCGGGTCGAAACCCGCTCTACGCAGTGGTCCACGAGTCCTGCTGGGCCGATGGTGCGCTCACCGATTGGGCCGCACGGCGGGCGATGCCGGCCGATGTCGCGGCTGATCCGACCCTGTTGGCCGGTGAGCATGCCGGACCCGAGTCGCTGACCGAGGACCCGGAGCTCGCGCCCTTCGCCGAGGTGGCGCAGTTCGTGGCACAGCACGAATGGCCCCGCCTCTATGATGCGGACGCGCTGCGGGCTTCAACCGTGCGCGGCGGCGCGGCGGTGTACTTCGAGGACGCCTATGTCCCTCCGGAGTACTCGTTGGCCACGGCGGAACTCCTCGATGGGGTGAAGCCGTGGGTGACGAACGAGTACGAGCACAACGGGCTGCGAGCCGACGGGTATCGGGTGTTCGATCGTCTCATCGCTCTGGCGCGAGAGTGATTTCCTCACCGCACCAGTGAAGTGCCGATGTTAAGAAGGTCACACAGAAAAAGGCCCTGCAGAATTTGTCGTGGAGCAGGGGGTTTGTGTAGAGTTATATCTCGTTGCTCAGGGAAATTCCTTCGGGAATGAGCCTGAAAAACATTGGGGTATGGTGTAATTGGCAGCACGAGTGTTTCTGGTACATTTAGTCTAGGTTCAAGTCCTGGTACCCCAGCGGACAGCTCTGGAGTATGACTCTGAGCTGTTTATCGGCCCCCGTCGTCTAGTGGCCTAGGACGCTGCCCTCTCAAGGCGGAAACGGCAGTTCGAACCTGCTCGGGGGTACGGTTGAGTCCTGCATCGATTTATCGGTGCGGGGCTCGCTCTAATTCACAGGGGTTTTTCCACGACCCCGGTCTCAACGGGTTAGCGGCACGAATCTCGACCCGCCCAGTCCGGGTTAGCGGCAGTCTGAGTTTCAGGGATCGCCTGTGAAGCCGGTCCCTGAAACTCAGAACCGCGATATCACCCGTGCCGATCATGACGGGTGCGGCGCAGGTTCAGCGTCCGAGGGAATCGGCGATCTTCTTCGTGTTCTCCGCAGTCTTGACGTTGGATACGAGAAGCTCGAGGGCCAGGCGGACGAAGATCACCCAGAGAGCGGGAATGATCCAGCCGAAGATGATCGCAAGCAGCAGAGGCCACGGGCTGAAGCTCGGGGCTTGGCCGAAGTAGGCAGATGCGCTGCCGGCGGCAGCGCCCGTGAGAATTCCGCCGATGATGGATCCCAGCCAGGACAGCACGGCCACGACGATGGCGATGATGTAGATGAATCCTGCCCACCGAACGGCGATGAAATTGTTGAAGCGGAAGTCGAAGAGCGACTTGAAGAAGCCGCTGTTGCTGCCGGCGCTGTGCTCTGGTGCAGGCTGTTGGTACGTGCCCACCGGAGGGTGCTGGGAGCCGGCGTAGTTGCCCTGGTCGTAGCCAGCGTAGTCAGAGGCCTGATAGTACTGGCCCTGCTGGGTTGGCTGTCCGTACTGATCCTGAGGGTAGTACTGACTCGTTTGAGCGTACTGGTTCTGCTGGTTGTACAGATCCGACCGATCGTACTGGTTCTGTTGGCCGTACGAATCCTGCTGGCCATAGGGGCCCTGCTGGTTGTACTGCTCGGCTTGGCTGTACTGCTCGGACGGGCTGAACTGTGAGCCTTGCCCGTACTGAGCGGAGCCGGCCGACTGTGCGGCCTCGGCCTGATCGCCGACAGGAGTGTCCTGCGCCTGATCGAAGTCCGGACCGGCCTGATCGGAGTCCGGGCCAACCTGATCGGTCGGCAGATTCTGCTTGTTCTCTGCGTCCGAGTTCTCTGCATCTGAACCGGAGTACGGGTTCTGTGGTGTCGACATAATCTTCCTTCGTGCGAGTTGAAGCCGATACTCGCAACTTATCAGGGCAAAATGTCTTTGCGCCCAGAATTGTCAGTGCAGAACTTTCAACGCAAGGCGATGGACCATTCCACACGGAGTTCACCCTCCGGGTCGATGACATCGTGCTCCGAACCGGTGGCGAAGGCGTTGGGCGGGCATGTCATCGGCTCGATGGCGATAGCTCGACGCCGGTGGTCATGGTCGAGCTCGTCGCCGGTGCAGATCTGCCAGGCCCGGAAGCTCTCATCCATGCCGATGATGACCGTCCTGTCGTCGGCACCTCTCAGCCGCACCCGCGACCACCCATCATCACCGCGCTGCGGAACTCCGAAGGCATCATCGAGCACGGTCGGGCCGAGGGTGCGCAGAGCACGGAAATCCTTGCAGAGGAGGCAGGATGCTTCATCAGGTCCGTGATCGGCGGGGATGAACGACCCTGTGTCGAATGGTCTGATCGCCCGGGGGAGGAGTCTGCTATCGGTCTCGAACCAGGTTTCGGCGGGGACGAGGAGTTGCGCCCGATCGACGCTTTCGGCCCCTGGGCGGATCCAGGGATGAAAGCCGAAACCGAAGGGAGCCGGATCCTGCCCGATGTTTCGTGCCAGGGCCACGACCCGGAGCTCGGCCGTGTCGGTGGGCTCACCCACGTCTTCACGCGCGATGAGGGAATATGTCACCTCGATCGACAGCGCAAAGGGGTACCCCGGTGAGTCGGTGATGTCGGTACTCAAGGTCACGGAGGCGTCGTCGCGCTTGCTCACCGCCCAGTGCGTTTCGGCGACGAGGCCATGCAGGGAAGTGCTGTGTGAGGTTTCGGTGATGGGCAGCTGGTGGGAGCGGCCGTTGAAGTCGTAGCGTCCATCCGCGATTCGGTTGGGCCACGGTGCCAGCACGGCCCCGTCGAAGGCGGACATCTGGGCGACGACAGGACGATCACCGACGGTGTAGTGAAGCAGAGCCGCACCGCGTGTGGACACGACCGCGTTGTCGTCGCCCAGGGTGAGCTCGATGAAATCGGTCATGCGACTCCTGCGCAATTGGTATGCGAATGTTCTGGTGTCTGAGAATTCTACGACACAACTGTGTTCGGCACCGATCTGATGTTAGCATTATGATCGAAAATGATCAGTTTTGGGAGGTCGGATGGGACGGCGTCGTATTTCTTCATTCTGCCGTCGAACCGTTGAATTCGCAGGCGTCCGTTGAGCACGCGCATCCGCAGGAACACGCTTGCCGACGGCAGAGAGATCCTCCTCTTCCAGGACGCCGATTCGCCGGCAGCGCCCCTTGTCGAGGACGACCGCCCCGTGGAGCCGCGTCCCACCGGCGGACAGCTGCGCTTCGATCTGCTCACCGGCGAGTGGGTGGCCGTGGCCACGCATCGTCAGTCGCGAACGCATCTTCCCGTCGCCGCCGAATGTCCCCTCTGCCCCTCGGAACCGGGACGACCTACCGAGATTCCCGTTGCCGACTACGACGTCGTGGTCTTCGAGAATCGCTTCCCTTCGCTGGGGCCTGCGCTTGGTGCGGTGACTGCCGATCCGAGGAGGCAATTCGCCGAGGTGGCCTCCGAGTCCGCGCTGACCGCCCCGGCACATGGGCGCTGTGAGGTCGTCGTCTTCTCTTCCGAGCACAACGGATCGTTCGCCGACTTGGACCCGGCGCGAGCACGCACTGTCATCGACGCCTGGGCGAACCGGACGAGCGAGCTCGCCGCACGAGAGGGGATCGAGCAGGTCTTCGTATTCGAGAACCGGGGTGAGGAGATCGGTGTGACAATGAACCACCCACACGGACAGATCTATGCTTATCCGTTCGTCACTCCACACACCGTGATCACCTCGGCCCGTGCGGTGCAGCATCAACGCGAGACAGGCAGGCCGCTGATGGGCGACGTCCTCGCCTTCGAGCGCAGCTCGGGGGAGCGGATGGTCCTCGAGTCCGCACATTTCTCTGCGTTCGTGCCATTCGCCGCCAGGTGGCCGATCGAAGTCCACATAGTCCCGCATCGGCAAGTGTTGGGGCTCGACGACCTCGACGACGCCGAACGCGATGACCTCGCGCGCATCTACCCCGAGGTGCTGCGAAGGATCGACGGCCTCTATTCGACTCCCACTCCATACATCGCGGCGTGGCATCAGGCACCGGTCAACTGTGAGGACCGATCGGCAGAGTGGATGCATCTGGAGATCACCAGCCCCAGGCGTGCCGAGAACAAGCTGAAGTTCCTCGCTGGATCCGAAGCGGCCATGGGCGCCTTCGTCGGCGACGTCTCCGCCGAGGAGACCGCGGCACGACTGCGCGTGGCGACGCCCGCGCACGAAGACGGTCGCCGATGAGTGCGGCCACCACTCCGAGGGGCCCATGCCTGGCCCGCGAGTTCGAAGCGATCTTCGGCTATCCGCCGCTCGAGAGCTTTCGTGCTCCCGGACGCGTCAATCTCATCGGCGAACACACCGACTACAACAACGGGTTGGTCCTGCCCATCGCCATCGACAGAGCTGTCTACGTGGCAATCGGCCGGCGCGCTCAGGGCCGCTCGGACGACCATGGCCGCTCGGACGACCAGGACCGTGGCTCGGACGACCAGGACCGCTCGGACGACCAGGGCCGTGGAACCGCGGCACCGGCTCGGCGCGAGGAGAGCATTCGGATCGTTTCCGAC
>NZ_JAKDJU010000206.1 GCF_030453725.1 Brevibacterium picturae | reverse complement strand
CATGACGCATAACCTCATCCTGCTGCGCCACGGCGAGAGCGAATGGAACCAGAAGAATCTGTTCACCGGTTGGGTCGACGTGACCCTGACGGACAAGGGCCGGGCGGAGGGGCAGCGGTCCGGAGAGCTCCTGCGCGAGGCCGACCTCATCCCCGACGTCGTGTACACCTCCCGCCTCAAGCGGGCCATCCTCACCTCGAATCTGGCGCTCGAGGCCGCCGATCTCTCCTGGCTCGACGTCCACCGCAGCTGGCGACTCAACGAACGCCACTACGGTGCTCTGCAGGGCAAGAACAAGAAGGAGATCCGCGAGGAGTTCGGCGAAGAGCAGTTCATGACCTGGCGTCGCTCCTTCGACACCCCGCCGCCGGCCCTCGGCGATGCCTCCGAGTTCTCACAGGCCGGGGACCCGCGCTACGCCAACCTCGGCGATTCCCTGCCGCGGACGGAATGCCTGGCCGATGTCATCGACCGTCTCCTGCCGTACTGGTACGACCGGCTCGTCCCCGAGCTCACCGTCGGACGCACCGTGCTCGTCGTCGCCCACGGCAATTCGCTGCGCGGACTCGTCAAGCACCTCGACGGAATCTCCGACGCCGACATCACCGGCCTCAACATTCCCACCGGCATTCCGCTGCACTACGAGCTGACCGAGGACTTCACCCCCGTCAAGCCCGGCGGAACGTACCTCGATGCCGCTGCCGCCGAAGCCGCGATCGGCCAGGTCGCCAACCAGGGCCGCTGAGGCTCAGGCTCTCACTTCCCGGCAGCCGCCTCGGCGACCGCCTTCATCTGTTCGAGGAGAAGGCCGATCGCCGGTGAGGCGCTCATCGAGGCCCGCCACACGAGGTAGATCCAGCGGGCGATGCTGGGATCGTCGAGCTCGACGACGGTGACGTCGTCGGGCAGGTGCGGGCGTCCCAGCCGCGGCACCAGCGCCAGGGCGCCCACCGCTCGGACGAACTCGATCTGCGTGTCGTACTCCATCGCCCAGTACTCGATCCGCGGCTCGGCATTGAGAGTGTCGAAGAGTGCGGTGAGCCAGCGGTGACAGACACCGTTGCGTGGGGCCGAGACGAAGACCTCGCCGAGGAGATCCTGCCGTCTCACCTGACCGCGCGCTGCCAGATGGTGGTTGCGGTGCATGACGATATCGGCACGGTCGATCGCGATGAGTTCGGAATTCAGCGTCGAGGGCAGCAGCGGAGAGGCCTCACGCCAGTCGAAGATGAGCGAGGCGTCGATCCGGCCCGCCGTGACCATGTCGATGAGCTCGTCGGGCTCCTCCTCGATGTTGGTGATCATCAGCTCCGGAGCGGTGTCCTTGAGCAGCGGCAGGGAGGGTACCAGCACCCCGCGGATGCCGGTCGAGAACCCGCCCACCGTGATCCGACCTCGGGGTTCGCCCGATCTGGCCCTGGCCTCGGTCTCGAGGCTCTCGAGATCCTGGAGCAGCTCGGCACCGCGACGGCTGAGCTCGCGGCCCATCGGGGTCAGAGCGATCCCGCGTCCGGTGCGCTCGGTCACAGGCGCCCCGAGGTAGCGCGAGAGTTTCTGCATCTGATGGCTGATGGCCGCCGAGGTGTAGCCGAGTGCGTCGGCGGTCGCCGTGACGGATCCGGCCGAGTCGAGAGCGACGAGCGTACGCAGGGCGAGAGTATCAATCATCAAATTATTTTAACGAAACTACGCATTTATATTCAATGGAATTTTGATGCCGTGGCTGGGATCCTGGAAGCATGCGTCCCGTCCATTACATGCTCGCCCTGCTCGTCGTCGTCCTCTGGGGTGTCAACTTCATCTTCATCGACTTCGGGCTGCGGGACTGGCCGCCGCTGCTCCTCGTCGCCGCCCGCTTCACCTTCGTCGTCATCCCGGCGATCTTCTTCGTGAAGTTCCCGCGCGGGAACTTCCGCCGCGTCCTGCTCATCGGCGTGTTCATGTCCGCGGGCCAGTTCGGCCTGCTCTACACCTCGATGTCCCTCGGCCTTCCCGCGGGGCTGGCCTCGATCGTCATCCAGATCCAGGCGGCATTCACCGTCCTCGTCGCCGCGCTCGCGCTGCGCGAGATTCCGAATCGACGCCAAATCGTCGGCATCCTCATCGGACTCTCCGGGCTGGGCGTCATCGGGCTGAGCCTGCAGGCCTCGGTGCCGATCGCCGCTTTCCTCGTCGCCCTCGGCGCCTCCCTGTCCTGGGCGGTCGGGAATGTCATCGCCCGCGGCGTGAAGGAGGGGACCAACGGTGTGCAGATGACCGTGTGGTCGGCCCTCGTCGTGCCCGTGCCGCTGTTCGCGCTCTCGCTCCTCGTCGATGGCCCCGCCGAGGTGGCTCATGCCCTCACCCACCCGACCTGGGGCGTCGTGGCCTCGGTCGTCTACACCGCCGGCTGTGCCTCACTCATCGGCTATGTCATCTGGAACTCGCTGCTCGCTCGGTTCCCGGCCTCTCAGGTGGCACCGTTCTCGCTGCTCGTCCCGCTGGTCGGTGTGCTCTCGGCGTGGCTCGTCCTCGGTGACCGACCCACGGTGCCCGAACTCATCGGCGGGGCCCTCCTGCTCCTGGGCGTCGCGGTCACGACGGGCGTGCTGAAGACCATCGGGCGCAGCTTCACCGGTCGGAAGCGGAGAAGCCGAAAGGTCGTGGCCGGCGACATGCAGGAAGTCGGGCGCAGCGGAGGGCCACGGTAGACAGCAGATCGCCGAGGTGATGGCCGGCCGGCCATCACCTCGGCGATCGTGGTTGTCTCATGTTCAGCGCCACCTCGGTGGCGGACATGTCACTTCTTCGACAGGTACGGTTCCCAGTTGCCGGTGAGCAGGTATTCGACCTTCTGGGACACGGACACCGCGTGGTCGCCGAAGCGCTCGTAGTAGCGCGAAAGCAGCGTGACATCGGCGATGTGGCGGGGCGCAAGCGCACCGGCCGGTTCCTCGGCGAGCTTGGCGAAGACGCTCAGGTGCAGTTCATCGAGCTCCTCGTCGATCGCGTTGATCGTGGGCACAGCGGTCAGGCCCGGGTTCGACAGCAGGTTCTCGGTCGCCTCGGCGATCTTCTCTCCGGACTCGCCCATCCGGGTGAAGGTGTCGGCGAAGTGGTCGGGAATCGCCGACTCCGGGTAGCGGATGCGCACCTGCTGGGCGATGTGGCGAGCCAGGTCGCCCATGCGCTCGAGGGACGCGGACATCCGCAGGGAGCCGATGACCGCGCGCAGATCTGCGGCGACAGGGGCCTGCAGGGCCAGCATCTCAGCGGCCTGCTGGTCGAGCGCGTACTGCATGTGGTCGATCGTGGCGTCGGCCTCGATGACCTTCTCTGCCAGCTCGAGGTCGTTGCTGCGCAGGGCCTGGTTCGCCAGGCGAACGGCCTCGTGGACCTTGATGGACATGTCGACCAGCTGCGTGGCCAGGTCGTCCAGCTCATTTCTGAAGACTTCGCGCATTGACAACGGTTCCTTAATCTCGTGAATCTCTTGCGAGGCTGGCGTGCCTCATGTCGTCCTGGGCTCATCTCGTCCTGAGGTGGACAGCAGTCCGGTTACGAGGGGTGATCCAGTTTACGAGGGGTGATCCAGTCACGACGGGCACACTGTCGTCAGCTTTCCACGATTGGGTGAACGTTGTCTGGCATGCAGGTGAATTCCTCGGCAAAAGCGACGTTCCGAGCCCGATTCGGTGCGCCCGTGAAGCAGACTGCGCATAAGCTTGATGACGTGGACCTCTTGATCGTAGCGGTCCTGACCGGCATCGTCGGTCTGGGCCTGGGCATAGCGGGAATTCTGGCGTTTCGCTTCAGCGAACGCTCCCGTGATGCTGCCGATCTGCATTCCGAGGACGACCTGCCGGAGGGCATCGCCGAGGTGCTGGCCGTGCTGCCCTCGGCCGCGATCGTTCTCGACGCCGGCGACGACGTCGTCAAGGCCTCCCCGGCCGCCTACACCTTCGGCCTGGTCAGAGGCCACTCCCTCGCCTCTCCCGAAATGCTGAGCATGGTCGGACGAGTCCGCTCCAGAGGCCTCATCGAAGAGATCGAGCTCGAACAGAAACGTGAGCAGACGGACTCGGTCCTGAGGTTCCTCCATGCTCGCGTGGCTCCCCTGGGCACAGCCTTCGTCCTCGTCCTCTGCGACGACCAGACCGAGTCCAAGCGCGTCGACGCCGTTCGACGTGACTTCGTCGCCAACGTCTCCCATGAACTCAAGACCCCCATCGGCGCGATGTCGCTCCTCGCCGAGGCAGTGACCGACTTCGCCGATGATCCCCAAGCCGTCGAACGCTTCGGCGGCCGGATGCAGCGGGAGTCGAAGCGCCTGACTCAGCTGGTGCAGGAGATCATCGATCTCTCCCGCGTCCAGGACCATACGGCTCCATCTGCGACGGAGAAGATCTCCGCCGCCGAGGTGGTCGACGATGCCGCTGACCGTGCCCGCACGCATGCCGAGGGCAAGAACATCCATATCGAGGTCTCACCTCCGAGCAGGCTGCTCATCGAAGGCAACTACGAACTCCTCGTCAACGCAGTGCGCAACCTCATCGACAATGCGATCAACTACTCACCCGATGGCACCCGCATCGGCGTCGGCGTCGAACTCGTCGACGAACGCGTTGAGATCTCCGTGACCGACCAGGGCATAGGGCTCTCCACCCAGGACACGGAGAGGGTCTTCGAACGGTTCTACCGCGTCGACCCGGCACGGTCGCGGATCACCGGTGGAACCGGGCTGGGTCTGAGTATCGTCAAGCACATCATCGCCACTCACGGTGGACAGGTGAAGGTCTGGAGCCGCCTCGGCAAGGGATCGACCTTCACCGTCGTTCTGCCGCTGGCGGGCAACGCCGCCGATGACGAGGCGACCTCCTCGGCGCCCGACGGGGTCCTCCTCGAGCACTCGGCTCA
>NZ_JAKDJU010000205.1 GCF_030453725.1 Brevibacterium picturae | reverse complement strand
CGACAGCATCGCAGGTGTCGAAGGTGCTGCTCACACCTCGTAGTCGACGATGACGGGAGCGTGATCTGACGCGCCCTTGCCCTTGCGCTCCTCGCGATCGATCTCTGCGCCGACGGCCTGCGCGGCCAGGGACGGTGAGGCCAGTTCGAAGTCGATGCGCATGCCCTTCTTCTTGGGGAAGGCCAGCCGCTGATAGTCCCAGAAGGTGTAGACGCCGGGGCCGGGAGTGAACTGCCTGGTGACCTCGGTGAGTCCGGCGTCAAGCAGGGAGTTGAAGGCCTGACGTTCGGAGTCGGAGACATGGGTGGCTCCGTCGAACTCCTCCATGTCCCAGACGTCCTCATCCAGTGGAGCGACATTGAAATCGCCGCACAGGACGAGCTTCTTATCAGGGATATCGCGCAGCTGCGCAGAGATATCGGCAGTCAATGCCCGATACCATTCGAGCTTATAGGCGTAGTGGGGATGGTCGAGTTCGCGACCATTGGGGACATAGAGCGAATACACCCTGACTCCGCCGCAGGTGGCTGAGAGCGCACGGGCTTCGACCACGGGCTCTTCGCCGAACGAGGGGATGTCGGCGAACCCGATCTCGGGATCCTCAAGCCCCACGCGGGAGGCGATGGCCACGCCGTTCCACTGATTGAGGCCGTGGAAGCTCACCTCGTAGCCACGGGAGGTGAACAGGTCCTTCGGGAACTGCTCGTCCTTGCACTTGAGTTCCTGGATTGCCAGGACGTCGACGTCGGAGCGATCCAGCCAGGCGCCGATTCTGTCGTGTCGGGCGCGGATCGAGTTCACATTCCAGCTCGCGATTCTCACCCTCCCACCTTAAGCTGTCACGACCGCAGGCCAAAGCTCCGCGGGCAAGCCACGCTCGGAAGGCAGGCAAGCCACGCTCGGCAGGCGGGCAAGCCACGCTCGGAAGGCAGACGGACGCAGCGGACGCACCCGCTTGCCCCACCGCCTCGGCGCGGGTGAGCTACCGATAATCTGGGGTCATGCCTGAAGCACTCAACGAACACCTCGGCCATGATGGCGCCGCCTGCCCCGACTCCTACTATGTGCGTACGGGGCCGGAGACCTTCGTCTCTACCCTGCACAGCCAGGGCGCGTGGCAGCCGGGCGAGCAGCACCTGGCCCCGGCCGCCGGGCTGGTGCTGGCAGAGATCGAACGTCGGCTCCCCTCGGACAAGCTGGTCTCGCGGATCAGCTTCGACATCCTCGGCGTCATCCATTCGGGAGAATTCACCATCGACGTCAACGTCATCCGACCAGGTCGGACCATCGAACTCATCGAGGCGAGCATGCGCCACGGTGAGCGCACGAGCGTGAACGCCAGAGTCTGGCGCCTGCTCCCCAGCGACACCTCCGCCGTCGCCGGCGACGAATGGCAGGCGCTGCCTGAGCCCGAGGAAGCCCCCGCAGTGCCGTTCAGCGGTCGTTGGGGCGGCGGCTTCATCGCTTCGCTGGAGGGCGGACAGTTCGCTGATGCCCGGCCCGGATGCGCTCAGTCCTGGATCCGCTCCCCCTATGTGCTCGTCGACGGTGAGGACGACCCCGCGACAGCAGCATTCGTGAAACTCGTCGACACCGCCAATGGTCTGGCCGTGAGGGAAGACCCGAAGACCACGTTCTTTCCCAACGTCGACCTCACAATCCACCTGACTCGAGTCCCCGAGCCCGGTTGGGTCGGCTTCGACACGAAGGTGGCGTTCGGTCCGAGTGGAGTCGGCGAGACCGCGAGCGTGCTCAGCGACGTCAACGGGCCGATCGGCACCGCGGCGCAGTCGCTGACGGTGCGCGTGGGCCAAGGCGCGAAGTGACGAGACCGCGCGCACTCATCACCGGTGCCAGCTCAGGGCTGGGCCGCGGCTACGCCCTCGACCTCGCCGCCGATCAGTATGATCTGGTTCTCGTGGCCCGTGATGAGGTAAGTCTGCGGGAGCTGGCGACGAGCATCGGAACCGAGCACGGCACCCTCGCCGAGGTTGTTGTGGCCGATCTGTCGACCCGATCAGGCATCGACGTCGTCCGCACCGTGATCGAGACATCACGCATCGACCTGCTCATCAACAACGCCGGATACGGACTGAGGCGGGGGTTGCTTGAGTCAGAAGTCTTCGAGCTCGAGGATCAGGACGTGGTGCTCGCTGGTGCAGTGCGCGAACTCTCCCTGGCGGCAGTCAAGCAGATGCGCAGCCGTGGCAGAGGCGGCCTGATCAACGTCTCATCCATGGCCGCACTGACGACGATGGGGCAGTACGCGGCCTCGAAGATGTCGACCCTGGTCTTCACCGAAGCGCTCGCCGGAGAGCTGCGAGGTGCTCCGGTGACGGTCACTGCGGTGCTGCCCGGTTTCATCCGAACCCGATTCCACGAACGCCTCGGTGTCGAACGGCCGGGCCCCGGGTGGATCTGGCTGAGTGTGCACCAGGTCGTGGCCGCATCACTGCGCGATGCGCGACGCGGGAAGGTGATTTCGATCCCGGGGGCGAGCTACCGGGTGGCCGCACGAATCGCCCGCTTCGTTCCCCGCTCTCTGGTGCGCTGGGGATCGACCGGATTCTCTCTCAGCAGGCGAGACGAATCCTGAGATCAGGCAGCGTCGATTTCGACCCGCCGAATCAAGTTGAGTCTTGAATTATTTTGAGCTAACGCTGTGACCTGGGGGTTTGTCGTGTTCGCGGGGTCGACACGCGGCCCCATCGCGTTGCAGACAGGCGAGAACAATCTTTACAAGTAGGTTCGAAGTGTGATCCAATAATCATGTTCGCCCGGTGGGGATCGGGTGGACACAACGGACGTATGGGGATGCGTCCGGGTACTCGAGGGGAGTGCTGCGAGGGCCCCGGGATGTCGCGATTACGCGCCCCGGGGTCTTTGTCATTCACATCGCGGCCCCCTCGCCGGATTCCTGATCATCGTCGTCGCCGGGGACGTGAACGTCGGTGACCTCGATGTTGACCTCGGCGACCTGGAGTCCGGTGCCCTCTTCGACGGCGCGGATGACGTTTCGGCGGATCGCCTCGGCGACGTCGACGATCGAGGTGCCCTGCTCGACGACGATGGTGAGGTCGATGGAGGCCTGCTTCTCGCCCTTCTCCACGGAGACTCCGCCGGAGACATTGCTCTGCGAGCCGGGGATGTGGTCGGTGAGGGTGTCGAAGGCGCGGCGTGCCGCATTGCCCATGCTGAAGACGCCGGGAACCTCACGGGCGGCGATTCCGGCGAGCTTGACCACGACGTTCTCCGCGATTGTGGTTGTGCCCAGGTCGGTGACAAGCGGACTGGGCGCCGAAGCGTCGCTCTGGGGCGGCTGGGAGACGGCGGACTGCTTGTCTTCGGGCATTGTCAGTTCCTTATCGCTTCAACGGTTCTGTCATGAGTACAGACGCGCACGATCGAGAATCCTCACGCACCAGAGCCGAAGAATTTCTCACCTTCTCGGAATGCGCCTCTCTCGGAGCGAGGCGCGTGCTCACAACGAGTGTGGTCGCATACGATGTGGACATGACAGGGCACGATGATCGCTTCGATATCGTCACCCTCGTCGTGCGCGCGAGAGAGGGCGACATCGATGCCTTCGAATCGTTGGTCGATCGCTACGAGACGAAGCTCCTGCGGTTCTGCCTGCGCACGCTCGGCGGCCGGGAGGATGCGGAGGACGTCGTGCAGGACACGCTGGTGCAGGCGTGGAAGTCGATGAATGCCCTGACCGAACCGGCCGCCTTCGGCACGTGGATCTACCGGCTGGCGTCGAACAAGTGCACCGACCTGCTGCGCCGGAGGATGGCCAGACCCTCCGATGCGCAGGATCCCGATGACATGAGGATCCACGCCGACAATCGGGTATCGGTCGAGAAGTCCGTTGAGGCACGGACCGCTCTGGAGCATTTCTCAGATGTTCTCCAGACGCTTTCGTCTCAGCAGCGAGTAACCTGGGTGCTCCACCAGATGGAGGGCCTCAGCTACGCCGAGGTGGCCACGACCCTGGGCATCAGCGAAGGCAGTGTGCGCGGTCGCATCCACAGGGCTCGAGCCGCCCTCGTCGAGGGGATGGAAGGATGGACATGAACGAGCATGTCGCAGGATCCGGCGCTGAACCAGACCCGGCCGATGCTCACCCGGAGTCGGACGCTGCGCTTCGCGGTGTCATCGACGAATATATGAGCACGTTCGAACCAGAACCGGAGGACACCGCTGGACTGCGCGAGCGCATTCTCCGGCTGGTCAGAGATGACCTGTATCGGGGGCCCTCGACCCATCTGCAGACCGGCGGCGGGAACCCCTTCTCGATCTCCACCGCCTCGGTGCGATCGATTGTGCGCATTGCCGTCGACTCGGTCGACGGGATCCGGGCCCGCAGCGTCGACGTCGAGCCCGCCGGGGATCCCGAGGGCAGTGCGGCGACCGTGGCGCTGACCGTTGCCATGCGTGCCGGCATCCCCTTCGCCACCACCGCCGAGGTGATCCGACGGTCCGTGGCCGCTGCGGTTCTGGCGGAGCTGGGGGTCCCTGCCGTGAAGATCGATATCAATGCTGAGGATGTGTACGTTGACTGATCAATCAGAGGCCGATGGCCTCAACTCCACAGGCAGCGGCCTGGGCCGCACCAATGGCGCCGCCGCCGGCGGCAGAGGCGAGGAGATTGCGGAGTCAGTGCGTCTGGCGGACTCCGTGACCTCGGTCGCCGGCGTCAGGGCGCTGGCGCCGGGACTGCGAGATCTGGTGGCCACCGCCGCGGCCAAGGTGCTGCGGCGCTCCGGTGACGAACCGGTCGGTGTTGACGTGAGCCGCAGTGGTGACAGCGTGAAGGTGAGGATCGACGCCCACCTCGACGACACCCGTTCGGTCGCCGAGGTCGTCGATGAGATCTTCTCCGTCATCGCCGCCGAC
>NZ_JAKDJU010000204.1 GCF_030453725.1 Brevibacterium picturae | reverse complement strand
CTCGGGGGCGGGTGGGTGTTGTTTGGCCAACTTACACCCCCCTTCCCCCTGTTCCCCACCCCACGGGGGCCCCCCACAAACCAACCCGGGGTTTTTGGGGGGGCCCCGGACACCGCCTCGGCGAGGGTGTGAGTTCGGCCGATCATGTTGTGTCCGACGGTGATGCTGTGTCCACTGATCAGTTCGTGATCGATGCGGATGCGGTGCTCCGGTCGGCGGTAACGGACCGATCGGCGACGATGGCCTTCCGCAGGGTCAGGAACAACAGGACCATGCCGACGGAGAGTGCGATGTGTCCGAGTCCGGCGATGCCGGCGATCATGGCGCTGGATTCCTGGCCGAGGACGGTGAGCATTCCGTGCCAGACCATCATGCCGGCGGTGAGGATGATGCCGGCGTTGTAGGTCCAGAAGAACCAGGAGAACATCTTCGAGCCTGAGAGGCCGAAGACCTTGTCGAGGACGAGGACGATGAGCAGAACGATGAAGCCGAGCGTCAGCAGGTGGGTGTGGACGACGCTGAGCTGGGTGAAGCCTCCTTCGGTGAAATCGTTGGCCTTGGTGAACTCCCGGTAGAACAGACCGGAGAGGACGCCGATGATCATGTATGCGAATGCCGCGTTGAATATTTTCTTCATGCTTATACTTCATCAAGATTCGGCCTGCGTATCCTGACCCAGAGGATTGAACTCTTATCCCAACTTTTGATTGATGTTCGCCTTCACACCCTCACAACCCCCGATTTCGCGGGCTTGCGACGCTCTCGACCGCTAGCCTGAAAGCATGGCCTTCGAGAATCTGTTCGCAAAGATCGACCGCATCGCGGGTGGCAGCAAGGCCGGGCTCCTCGTCCCGGCAGAAGGACTCGCCCATCCGAAGACGAAGCGCGCGTTCGCGTGGATAGGGTGGCTGCTCATCGTCGAACTCGTCCTCGGCTTCGGTGCCGTCGTCGCAGCCGTCATCATCGCCCGCGCGGGCGAACCCGCGCCGTTCGCAGTCTGGATGCGCACTGTCGTCGTCCTCGGTATGACCGCGACCCTGTTCTACTTCTTCTGGCGCTCGACGAAGGGCTACTACTGGGGGTACCAGCGGCTGCGCCTCTTCGCCCAGATCTTCCCGGTCATCACCCTGGTCATGGCCGCCATCCCCGGCCTCTACCCGGTGTGGATGATCACCGAGCAGATCGTCTTCAGTCTCATCATGATCGGCGTCGGCGACTTCCTCACCGGCGATCACATGCGCGAAGTGTTCCGGAAGCCGCAGAACTGAAGCCGAGCACGACCGGATCGGACACGGGGACTGAGGCTGAAGCCGGGCCGGACACGGGAACTGCGTCTCACCCGGCCACGAGCTTGCGGGCCTCCTCCTGGTGGGCCGCGATGAGCGCCTCCTTGTCCAGCTGCACACCGTCCCTGCCGATGGCATTGCCGTCCAGCACACGCCACTGACCGGCGACCATGACCCGATCAGCCTTCTCCGCTCCGCAGAGAACGAGGGCCGGAATCGGATCGTGTGAGCCGGAGAAGGCAAGCCCGTCGAGCCGGAACATCGCCAAGTCCGCCTGCTTGCCGGCCTCGATGCGTCCGATGTCCGCTCGCCCCAGCGCCGCCGCGGAACCGCGGGTGGCCCAGTCGAGGACGCGGGTGGAGGTGACGTCCTCCGACCCGTAGCGCAGACGCTGAACATAGAGTGCCTGACGAACTTCGCGGATGAGGTTCGAGGCATCATTCGACGCCGAACCGTCGACCCCGAGCCCCACATTGACACCCGCATCTTCGAGTTCGACGGCCCTGGCGATGCCCGAGGCCAGGCGCATATTCGAAGTCGGACAATGTGCCACGGAAGCCCCGGCCTCGCCGAGGCGGGTGATCTCATCCGTATCGAAGTGCACACCGTGGGCCAACCACGATCGGTCACTCAGCCACCCCACGGACTCGAGATAGTCGACGGTGCGCAGGCCGAATCGTTCCCGGCAGAATTCTTCCTCGTCGAGGGTCTCTGCTAGGTGGGTGTGCAGGCGAACATCGAGTTCCTCGGCGAGGATCGCACTGTCGCGCATGAGTTCGGTGGTCACGGAGAAGGGCGAGCAGGGTGCGAAGCCGATCTGGACCTGCGCCCCGACGCCACGTTCGTGGTACGCCTCGACCAGGCGACGGGAGTCGGCGAGGATCACGTCCGGATCCTGCACAGTCTGCTGCGGAGGCAGTCCGCCGTCCTTCTCTCCCAAGGACATGGATCCGCGGGTGAGCATGGCGCGCATGCCGAGCTGTCTGGTCACCTCGACCTGGATGTCGATGGCATCGTCCATCCCCGTCGGGAACAGGTAGTGGTGGTCGGCCGCGGTCGTGCACCCGGATTCGAGCAGTTCGGCCATGGCCACGGTGGTGGCCAGTTCGAGGGCCTTCGGTGTCAGGCGGGCCCACACGGGGTAGAGATTGGTCAACCAGCCGAACAGCGGCAGGTCCGCCACGGGAGCCCAGGCCCGGGTCAGGGTTTGGTAGAAGTGGTGGTGGGTGTTGATGAGTCCGGGGGTGATGACGTGCTGGCTCGCGTCGACCACCTCGGCGACGGCCTGTCGGCCTCCGGTGGGCTCACCGCCAGCGGAGACAAGCTCGATGATCGTTCCGGATTCCGTATCGACGACGATTCCACCCGAGGCCTGCATCGGATCCACATCACGCCCGAGGTGGACGGCCATGGGATTGCGCAGCCACATGGTGGAGCCGGTCGGGGTGCCGACTGCTGGAACGCTGGCTGCTTGTCTGCCGGCTGCTGAGGAGCCGATTCCTGTGGTCATTGCTGCCGCCTTTCGTGCTGAATCGGTCGAATCATCAGTTCGACCGCTGTGCGGCGACACGACTGGGGCGAATCGCCACCAGCTCAGGTTTCTCGGCGTCTGCTGCTCCGCCGTCCGATGCGGTCTGGGGAATTCGTGGAATACGACCCAGAAACTGCACCTCGGGTGACACTGATTTGTCCCCCGAGGCATGCACCGGCAAGACTGCACTCTAGCATGTGCGAGAGATCACGAAACGAAGTTGCCATCCTCGAACGATTCGCCTAGCATTTTGCGATAAGGAAACAACATTTCGCATGTTGGAAGTATTGAAACCGATCCCTCACTTGCAGTCGACCACCCATAGTGCCCATCCGGGCAGGGCCCGAGGCTGTCGCTCAGGGAAGAACTCAACGGAGAGATAGATGTCGGTATCGAAGCAGTCGCCCGAGAAGAACCGGTCCGATTCGGCCAATCCGGAGGATGAAAGACTTCCGGTCGGCACCTCATTCGCGTACGGCCTTCAGCACGTACTGACCATGTACGGCGGCATCATCGCCGTCCCCCTCATCATCGGCAAGGCCGCCGGACTCGATGGCGGTGGAATCAGTGTGCTGATCGCGTCATGCCTGTTCATGGGCGGTCTGGCCACCATCCTGCAGTCATTCGGCGTTCCGTTCTTCGGGTCGAAGCTGCCCCTGGTGCAAGGCGTCTCCTTCGCCGGCGTCGCCACCATGACCTCGATCCTCGCTGGGGGTGACGGACTCCCGGAGGTCTTCGGCGCAGTCCTCGTCGCTTCGGTGATCGGCCTCATCGTCGCACCGGCGTTCGCGCTCATTGTGAAGTTCTTCCCACCTGTCGTCACGGGTACGGTCATCACGACGATCGGACTGTCCCTCATGCCGGTGGCTGCCGGCTGGGCGATGGGCGGCAACGCCGAGGCACCCGATTACGGCAGCGGTCGCAATATCCTCATCGCCGTCGGCACCCTCGCCATCGTCCTCATCCTCAGCCGGATTCCCGTTGCGATGGTCTCCCGCCTGTCGATCCTCCTGGCGATCGTCGTCGGAACGATCATCTGCCTCATCTTCGGCTGGGCCGATTTCTCCCACGTGCTCGATCGTGGCGTGTTCGCGTTCCCGGAGCCCTTCGCATTCGGAATGCCGACGTTCTCCGCAGCGGCGATCATCTCGATGTTCATCGTCATCATCGTCACCTTCGCAGAGACCACCGCAGACATCATCGCAGTGGGTGAGATCGTGAGGACGAAGGTCGATTCCAAGCGCATCTCCAACGGCCTGCGTGCGGACATGCTGTCTTCGGCCGTGTCGCCGATCTTCAACTCCTTCACCCAGTCGGCCTTCGCCCAGAACGTCGGGCTTGTGGCGATCACCGGGGTGAAGTCGCGTTTCGTGGTCACCGCCGGCGGTGTCATTCTCGTCATCCTCGGCCTGCTGCCTGTCATGGGCGGAGTCGTTGCCGCGATCCCCTCACCCGTCCTCGGCGGCGCGGGCATCGTCCTCTTCGGCACCGTCGCAGCATCGGGCATCCGCACCTTGTCCAAGGTGGAGTACGAGGGCAACCTCAACATGATTCTCGTCGCCGTCTCCTTGGCGTTCGGCATCATCCCCGTCGTCCAGCCCGACTTCTACAACTCCTTCCCATCGTGGGTCGGCATCATCCTTCACTCGGGAATCTCCTCAGCCACGCTCATGGCTGTGCTGCTCAACCTGCTCTTCAATCACATCGGCGTCAGAAGCAAGGACCGCACCGATCGCTCGGTGTTCGTCGCGGGAACGGGCCGTGTCATCCGCAGAGACGAGCTCGAGCGACTCATCAACCATGAGGCGCTGCTTGCCGAAGGCGACACAGTCAAGGACGGGAAGATCGTCGACTGCAATGGGGAGGAGGTCCCCGTCGTCACGGACCATCAGCACGAGAAGGTCGTCGAGGCGATCAACAACGGCGAGGCGCAGACTCAAGACGATGTGCGACGAGTGATCCGAGAGAATGAGGGCTGAGCTCCTTCACGAGCCTCCCAGTCAGCTCGAGCCGCCGGTAATGCATGCGCATGCATCACCGGCGGCTCTGCTTTCGGTAGGGCTCTGCAGCTCAGGTGCTAGAACGGCGGCGGTCCT
>NZ_JAKDJU010000203.1 GCF_030453725.1 Brevibacterium picturae | reverse complement strand
CGGGTGAAGAGGGTGATGACCGAGACGAGCAGCGCCGCAGAGGCGAAGACTCGAACCAGCTTATTCACACGACCTCGCGACCGAACGCGTCGATCTCGCGCAGTCCGGGAGTGGATTCGATGATCGAGGTGAACGAGACCTTCTCGCTGAGCAGGGTGAGACCGACCAGACCGGACAGGACAGCCCCGCGCTGCTTGGCAGTCGAGGTCTCCGCCAAAATCGTGCCCAGTGCTGCGCCAAGGGCGTTGGCGCCCGTATCGCCGAGCATCACATCACCGCCCAGGTCGTCGGGCCAGGCCGCCGCGGCGCTGCCGGCGATGGCGGCGCCAGGAGCCCAAGTCAGGCCGTGCTCGTGGGGCATGAAGGCCAGCGTCAGCAGGCCCGCCTTGAGTGCGCGTCCGGGGCGGAGGTCGAGCAGATTGAAGAGGTTCGCCGTGCCGGCGATGACTCCCCCGGTGACCACGACGTCGAGGGTGGACCCCAGCCAGGTCTGATCGGCAGACTTCGCGTTCGAGGAGACCGGTCCGTGGCCGCGGCTGTCGGTGCGCAGGATCGTCGCGGCGGCGATCGAGGCCACGGGGATTCCGATGACCTTGAGCCCTCCGGTCGTGATCCGGCCGTGGGCCAAGGCGCTGAGATGGCCGCGCAGGCCTTTCGAATCACCGGATTCGCAGAAGTCGTCGACCGCCCCCAGGCTGCCGGCGACGGTGGTCACCAGCAGGGTTGCCGCGCGCTGGCGTGGTGCTTCGACGAGCAGGCTGCCGGCAACCAGTCCTGCAGACACGGCCGGTCCCTCGATGAGCGAGACCTCACGTCCCGCATGGTTCGTGCGCACCACCTTCTCGTGGGTACGCAGCTTCGAGGCCAGAATTGCTCTGGTGGCCGTGTACCCCAGGAGACCGGCGACGGCGGAGCTGATGAGTGAGCGGATCATCTCAGTCCTTCTCCTTGGGCTTGCCCGGCATGATCTCTTCGGCATCGTCGGCGAAGCCGTAGTGACCGTGGGTCCCGGATTCGCCGGCGGCGAGTGCGCGGACGGTGATGACCGCACCCGCGCCCAGGCCGAGTCCGTCGACGGTGCTGGCACGTGACTTCTCGGTCCGGAGGATGGACACGAGTCCCGTCTGGGCCGAACCGGCGTCTCCGGCCACGACCACGGACTCCGACTCGGTGGTCAGCGAGTTGACGAAGTCGGTGATGAGGGTGCGGTTGGCCTTGTCATCGGTGGCTTCGGGGCTGGGCTCGGTGTCTTCGGCGAGCGTCGAGTTCTCGTCGTCGATGACGACGAAGAGCTGCGTGCGGTTGTGGTCGGTGTCGGTGCGCAGTCGGCCCGCGTCGACGAAGGCGTCGAAGAGTGTGGACGACTGCTTCACCGCGGCTTCCCGGTTCTTGCTGTCTTCGAGCATCGAGGCGTTGCCGGTCAGCGCAATGACAAGCGCGGCTCGCAGGGCTGTCGAATCGTCCTTGGGCAGGTTCGGCACGATGCCCCGCAGGCTCGTGAGGAAGTCAGCGGAGTCTGCCAGCGACAGAGTGTTGTCCACGAACGAGACATCTCCGCCGATTGTGCCGCCGGCTTCCTTGATCCTGTTGGTGACCTCTTCGACCTGTTCCGGTTCGGCCTGCGGGGCGGCGATGATGCTGACGTTCTCGCCTTTGAGTGTGTCGCCGATGAGTTCGGGCGCTGCAGAGGTCACGAAGTCGTTCTGCTTGTCGATATTGCCGTTGGCCGCATCGATCTTCGTGCGCAGGTCGTCGCGGTCGGCACGCAGTGCGTCGACCTGGCTCTGCAGCGACTCGCCGATCGGTTCCTTCAGCGGTCCCGCGCCCAGGACGATTCCCACCGCCAGGGCGAGGAACACCGAGACGAGGGAGACAAGATGGTAACGGAAATCAATCACTGGTCAGTCCTTGAATGAGGCTGGCGGATTCTGAAGATGCAGCAGGGTCGCCGCCGAACAGGGAGCCGATCCATCCGAAGACCCCGTCGAGTTGGGCTCCGATGAGTCCGATGAGGGTCTGCCCGGCAGCGGTCGCGAACAGGGCCACCCCGAGGGCGACGAGGCCGGCGATGATCAGGACCGACAGCTGCAGGCTGGAGATCCGCTGTCGGTAGAGCAGGGAGACGCCCTTGGCGTCGATGAGCTTCGAGCCCACCCGCAGTCGCGTGATGAATGTCGAGGCCATGCCCTTGCGCCCCTTGTCGAGGAACTCCATCACGGTGTCGTGTGTGCCCACGGCCACGATCAGGTCTGCGCCCTTGTCGTCGGCCAGCAGCATCGCGATGTCCTCGCTGGTGCCCGAGGCGGCGAAGGCGACGCAGTCGACGCCGAGGGAATGGACGCGCTCGGTTCCGGGCGCGTTCCCGTCTCGGTAGGCGTGGACGACGATCTCGGCCCCGGAGGTCAGCGCGGTGTCGGACACCGAGTCCATATCCCCGACGATCATGTTGGGCTTGTACCCGGCTTCGAGGATGGCGTCGGCGCCGCCGTCGACTCCGACGAGGAGGGGACGGTATTCCCTGATGTAGGAGCCGAGGATCGCGAGGTCCTCTTTGTAGTGGTAGCCGCGGACGACGATGAGGGCATGGCGGCCCTCGAAATTCGTGGCCACCTCGGGGACGACGAGTTCGGCCGAGAGCAGGTCGGAGTCCTTGCGGATGTATTCGATCGTGTTGTCGACGAAGTCCACGAGCACGGAGTTCATTCCGGCTTCGGCTTCGTGCATGTCCTCCCCGATGGTCTCCTGGGTCTGGACGATGCCGGTGGCGATCTCCTCGTCGTCGAGGAACACCGTGTCATCGGTGATGCTGATTTGGGCGTTCTCCTCGACCAAGTCGAAGATCTCCGGGCCGGTGGCGTCGAGGAGGGGGATTCCGGCCTCGATGATGATTCCCGGCCCCAGGTTGGGGTACCGCCCGGAGATCGACTTGTCTGCGTTGATGACGGCGACGGGTTTGCAGGCAACCAGTGCCTCGGCGGAGACCCGGTCGATGTCGGCATGTTTGATGACCGCGATGTCGCCGGCGCTCAAACGTTTGGTGAGGTCTTTCGTCCGCCGATCGAGTCGGGCAGGGGCCGGGCCGGACCGGGCCGGGACTGTGGCCTTCTCCCGAGTTCTACGCGCTTTCATGGTGCGCCCATTGTCTCATGTCAGCGCCGCCTGGCCGGTCTTGACCTGCCGTGCTGAGTCGAGGAGTTCGGCCGCATGGGCCCTCGCCGAGGCGGAGTCCTCCATTCCGGCGAGCATCCGTGAGAGTTCGCCGACCCGTTCGTCTTCGCTGAGTTCTCTGACGCCGGACTTCACGGTCTCGGCGTCATCGTCCTTGACGATGGTGACGTGGGTGTCCGCCCAGGCTGCGACCTGGGGCAGGTGGGTGACGACGATGACTTGGGCGTTCTGGGCCAGTTTCGCCAGCCGGCGTCCGATCTCGACGGCGGCCTTGCCGCCGACTCCGGCATCGACCTCATCGAAGACGTAGGTGGGAATGGCCTCCCCTGCTGCGCGGACGACTTCGATGGCGAGCATCACTCGTGAGAGTTCACCGCCGCTGGCGATCTTGCCGATGTCGTCTCCGGCCGAGGAATCGTGTGGGGCGAAGGTGAGGCGGACATCGTCGCAGCCGTGGGACGCGGGCTCTCGTTCGGTGAGTTCGAACGTCACCTGGGCCTTCGGCATCGACAGGGCTGCCAGCTCTGCGCTGACGGCACGGGAGAACGATGCTGCGGTGGCGGTTCTGATCTCGGTCAGGGCACGGCCGGCCGCGGCCATTGCGCTGTGTGCCTCCTCGAGTTCGGCATCGAGCTGTCCCAGGTCGCGGTCCTCGGCTTCGAGCTCGGCCAGTTCCTGAGCGGACCGGGTTTCGAAGTCGAGGACTTCGGCCACGTCCTGCCCGTAGGGTGCCAGGGATCCGAGTTCGGCCCTGCGTGCTTCGGTCTCCTCGAGCGAGGTCTCCCCCAGCTCGTCGAATCCAGTCAGGTAGGAGCTGAGTTCCGCGGCCGAATCGGACAGGCGCAGGACCGCGTCGTTGAGGGCGGCTTTGATCCGGGCCAGTTCCGGGTCGGCGGAATCGACGTCGGACAGGGCGCTGATCGCCTGGTGCACGTGGTCGACGGCCGCGCCGGCATCGTCGAGTTCGCCGCCGAGGAGGAGGTCGTGGGCGCTGCCGACGGCCTGAGTGATCTCTGCCGCGGCGCCGAGTTTCGCGGCCTGGGCGGTCAGGGCCTCGTCTTCACCCGGAATGGGCCGGACCTTGTCGATGGCTTCCAGACAGCCGTTCAGCCACAGGATCCTCTCCCGCCTGGCCGCTGTGCTGTCCTTGATCCGTGCGACTCGGGTCTCAGTCTCGCGCCAGTTCTCAAATGCTGCCTGGTACGTTGCGGCCACGGCTTCGAGTTCGGGCCCGCCTGCGCTGTCGAGGAGCAGCCTCTGCTGCGCGGGGCCCTTGAGGCGCAGCTGCTCGGACTGCCCGTGGAGGGTGATGAGCTCATCGGAGATCTCGGTGAGCACGGAGATCGGGACCGTGCGTCCACCGGCAGTGGCCCGTGCCCGACCCTTCTGGGCCACGGTGCGGGAGATGATCGCTTCGTCCTCGGCGCTGCCGCCGGCCTCTTCGATGCGGGAGCGCACGGAGTCGGTGACGGCGGAGAAGATGCCTTCGACCTCGGCCTTCTCGGCGCCCTTGCGGACCACGCCTGCACCGACCTTGCGGCCCATGAGCAGGCTCAGTGCTGAGACGAACATCGTCTTGCCGGCACCGGTCTCACCCGTGACGACAGTGAAGCCGGTGGAGAGTTCGACCTCTGCTTCGGCGATCACGCCGAGGTGGGAGATTCTCAGTTCGGAAATCATCTACGCCTCCTCGATCGGTCCCCGCCAGCCGGAGACGGGCAGTCGGAATTTCGCCACCAATCGATCGGTGAAGGG
>NZ_JAKDJU010000202.1 GCF_030453725.1 Brevibacterium picturae | reverse complement strand
ACTAGACCGCCGTTGTAACCGCGGCACATTTCTTGAACATCGCTCGGCGTCATCTCACGCATCTGGTTGGGCTGGATCGACGCGTTCTTATACGCCTCGTGCATCATCACAAACAGTGCCGTCTCCAAGTTGAACTCATCGTCCGAGTTCAACTGCTTCCAGATCGCCCACATGTCCCGCCAGTTGTCCGGATCATAGAGCGACTCGGCAATCAGGCCCTGCTCGACCGCAAACGTCCGTGCGGCGATCGCCGTCGCCGCGAAGATCTGACAGACTCCCGTCGACGAGTCGGACGGGGCCTGCGACGGGGGAGTAATCCCAGCCTCCATCGCCGCGTAGTAACCCCGGACAGCGGTATCACCAGCCGTGTCGAGGTCGTTGATCACCATCGATTCCCAGATGAGCGGCGTCATGATCACTGCCTTGTATACACCATGCTGGGCGGCGAGTCCGGTGATGTACGCATCATAGGAGAGCACAGTCGCCGCAACCTGGATGCGATTGGCGGCCATGTAACCCTGCTGCACGATAGAGTCCGGATACCGCCAGCAGTTCGCGAAGTAGGCCGCCTCGAAGTCGACCCACCGTGCCTCGGGGATCCGCGGATCTGGACCAACACCGACCGCCGGAGCCAGAGACGCCACGCTGGCATCGCGGCCGGAGACGATGTTCTTGTCGATCTCCACGCGGGCTGGCCCGCTGCCGACGTAGGTCGTCTGGATCTGATCGAACGCCCAGTTCACCGGGAGCGGGTAGCCGATGTTGCCACTGAAACCCGTCGACATGTCCGAGACAAAGCTCGCAGCGGCGAGCCCTGCATCGCTGACGCGCGAACAGACGTTACGCGGTCCGTAGATACCGACCCGATAGTCCTGCCCGGTGATTCCCCACGCATCGCGCACCCCCTCGAAGTACGGGATGATCAGGGAGGTCACCTCCGAGTCCACTGCATCGAAGTCCACTGCGAAGTAGATGATCGCGTTCTGTGGTACCTGGTAAGCCCATGCGGCATTCGTCGTCTCCTCAGCGACGTCCTTGCCGCGCTCGTATGTGAAGTGCGCCCGGTCCGCACCTCCGGTCTGGAAAATTGAAAAGAACCGGCCTCCGTGCTCGAAGATAGTCTCCAGCTCACCCGCTTCAGCGACTTACCGGGATGCGAGTTCGGAGTGTTGAAGATGTACCGCCCGAAGTGCGTATAGCCCGCGGTGCGCAACGCCGCCATGCGCGCATCCGTTAGCGTGGTGGAAGTGTCCACGCCGGTCCCCGGACGGTCCGGATCGCCCGTGCTCACAAGCAGCGACGCCCAGGTGTAAACGTTCGCCGATCCCGTCTGTGCTAGCGCTGCGAAATCCTGAAAGCTGCGCGTTGACGTGGCCGTAGTCGCATCGAAGATGCCATTGAACGGTGCGCTGTAGCCGTTGCTGATCAGGCCCGCCTGGAACAGGTGTACGAAGTACGTCGAGCTGTCGCTATCACCTAGGCTGAGCGCGGCTTGCGACTCGAGCCCCGCCTTCGTGCCGGGCCCGAAGTTGCCGTTAGCCACGCCGTCAGCCATGCCAATCTCGTACTGAACCGCTAACAGCATGGCCTTCTGCAAATCCCGGGACATATGACCATCGGCAGGGACTATGAAGAAGTCCCGCCTCTCGACATAACGGCCGTTGAGGGCGCGCTGGATCGCGCGCACCTGCGCGTCGCCACCGCTGAGAAGCGTGTACGCGTCCATCGTCAGCAGCGCCTTGAACAGCTTCCCGTCCAGACCGGACGTCCGCGAAGCCAGACCTATGTCCGAGCGCAGCCGGTTCAGTGCCGTTTGAGCCGTACTGCCCCAGGCACCCGTGAGTTCACCGGCCGTGCCAACGTCATAACCCTTGCAGTACGTCCCTCCCTGGGCGATCCGGATGAGATTGTCGTTTGCCGTACCGGCTCCGATGTGGGCGACGGCATTGACGGCCGCGATCGTGCCCGAGCCGAAGTTGTCCGAGCGCGCCGTGATGCCGAGCTCGTATTGCAGTGCCCTCGTCAGGGCGTACATCGTCTGCCAGCCGGTCTTGCCGTCGGCGGCAATCGGCGCGATGTCCGAGACGCCAGCGTACGTATGATTGATCTAATTCTGAACGCTAAGAACCCACGGGTCCATACACTTCTCCATTTCTTTTTGATCGGCACCGGCGGGGTCTCGTTGCCAGACCCCGCCAGCTTGCCTGTGTGTGAAACTGCACCTGAGGGCTACACCGGCTTGCAGCCGCTCCACGACATGCCCCAGCCGCCATCGAGAGCGCCTGCGGTCACAGGCCCGATGATTCCGTCGATCGTGTACCCGTTAAAACCCTGAAAATCACGGACCGCACCCTCAGTAGCCACTCCGAACTTCCCGTCAACGCTTCCTCGGTGGAAGTTCGCCTCCTTCAAGGTCGCTTGAACTCTCGCAACCATTGAGCCCATATGGCCGTACCGCATCCGCTCCTTGCACTTCCACTCGACATAAGTCGGCATCCGTTGTCACTCCTGCTCCGTTGTTGGTGGACACGTCGATTGTTCGACGATGGCATTAATCGTATTCGCTGCCCCCGACACGCGACGGTCTACTCAGCCCGGCAGCGCCGCGTCCAGCCCGCGCTGTCGTCGAGGCAGCGAGCATGGGGGGCGACGGGATCCACTGGGCGCTGCGTTATGGAGCCGGCGCTGATCTCACCTTGCAAAGGGGAGGGAAGATGACGCGGTGGATTCGCCGCGGCACTCCTGAGGAATCGGACAGTTTATCGAGAATCGGTACACGTGCCCTACTTGTCGCTCCGCAGGTCATGACCCTGCACGCCTGCCAGATCGCGCGAGAACCTACAACTGCTGTAGGTTTCCGTTTGATCTGTCGCTGTTCCACTTCGTTGGCACACGCGTGTCGCGCGTCCCATTTACGTGTCGCGCGGCGCACCCTGGATCCATGGCGCGGTCCACCTTGCTGGACACCGAACTTCGCTACGTCGCCGACGACGGTCGCGAGGTGACGACGTCTGTCCGCGATGCGGTGGCGACGTCTTTGAGCACCGCCCGACCGGTGCGGCGCGTGGGCTCGTATGCAGGGCAGCGGCACTACTCCGGAATGTTCTGGTCGGCGACCACCGGCGGGCACGTGTCCTACGAGAGCCGCCTGGAACTGGATCGACTGTGGCTGGCCGACTTCGACCCGACAGTGACCTGGATCGCGGCACAGCCCATGTGGCTGCGGGGCCACGATGGTGAAGTGATCCGGCGGCATGCCCCGGATCTCCTGCTCACGCGGGCCGATCACAGCCTCGAGGTGGTCGACGTCAAGCCCGGCGATCTTGCCCGACGCCCGAAGGTGGCCAGCGTCTTCGATTGGACCGCGCGTGTGCGAGACGCGGAGGCGGCGCTATCAGGTGTGGTCGGGCGCCGATCCGGTCCGCTTGGCGAACATCCGGACGCTTGCACTCGGCCGACGGTCGGCGCACGTGGACCCTGACGACCTTGCCCGACTCCGAGCAGTGGGCAAGGTCGGGGTGACACTGGGCGCGGCTCTGGGGCAAGGTCCCCGCCCGGCGCAGATGGCCGCGGCGATGACTTTGCTGTGGACGGGACATCGGACCGTCGACCTCAGCGTTCCCCTCGGCCGCGCGACCACGATCACCGCGACCCGGGAAGAGCCACCTTCACGCCCGCCCGTACGCTTCAGCGAGCAGGGGCGAGAGCCGCAACCCGATACAGGCGCACAGGGCTCCGGATCGGCGTCGCGTCTTGCGCGTGACGACCATGAAGGTGACGCCCGAGTCCTCGCCGTCGTCGCCCTTGCGGGCGGCGGTGAGTCCGGCGGCGTACAGCAGCTCTCCGGCGGGGTGGCGCATGAAGCAGGGGACCTTGCCGCCGCCGTCGGTTTCGACCCACTCGTAGTAGCCGGTCATCGGTACGGCCGAGCGGCCGCTCGAGAAGGGGCCACGGAATATGTCGCTGGTTGCGAGCATCTCCAAGCTGGCGTTGATCGGCCGGGCCCCTTGTCCTTCGTGCACGAGGGGCGCAGTCCCCGGCGGGCCAGCTCCAGGCTGCGGTGCACGTCGCCGTCGTCGTCGACCAATTCCCGGACCACGGAAGCCCTCGTGCGCGGGGCGACGCCGTAGACGGGCTCCCCCACCCCGCCCTATCTCGACCCGTCGCCAGGTAGGAGCACAGCAGACCGCCTCCATTGCCGAGCGCCGGCGTCGCTCGCTCGAGAATTATTCTTCTGACGCCCCCTTGTTGCAGATTGGTAACTATCGACAACACACTGGTAACTATTCGCCGCAGATCGCCGTCCGTCGAGTATGAAACTCGCACGGACTGTCGGCTTGACGACCCCGAACCAAGAAGCTACGGCATCTATGCCCCACATCGTGTAAATTGGATCGCGACAATGAAGAGACGGATCTAATCATGAGAAGGACAAAAATTGCCGCCGGAGCATTGATGATCGCTGGCATCGCCTTGGCTCCGGTGTCTGCTTCGGCAGCTACGAGTCGGCAGGGGAACGACACGTCCATCGACTACTCGAGCAGTATCCGCATCTACGGCGGCGAAGCCGACTATCACCCGGTTCGAGTCGAGTACAAGATGGAGAGCAGTAGTAGCTCCCGCCACCTCTATAACTACAACGGTGCGTCGACCTCCGAGTCGACCTCCACGGCGCACCGTCCGGTAAAGCATCGCGCCATCGAGATTCTCAATAACCGCCCGGACGCGTACGGACCTTGGGTGGGAACGGCCGCGAACCGATGAGGATGGGTACTGAACGGTGACAGAGCACGTCATAAGCGCTCACGAGGTGACGGTGGCGTTCGGGCGCGTCGTTGCACTCCCCCGAACGTCGCTGTCCCTCGCCAAAGGTGAAGCGGTCGCGATCATGGGTCCCAGCGGGTCGGGAAAGTCGACCCTCCTGGCCTGTGTGCAGGGCCT
>NZ_JAKDJU010000201.1 GCF_030453725.1 Brevibacterium picturae | reverse complement strand
ATCCAGGCGCCGTGACGCAGCCGGCTGCATCGTGCATTCGGATAGAGGATCGCAGTTCAGGTCACGGAAATTCGTGCACACCCTGAACCGTCACCACCTCATCGGATCCATGGGCCAAGTCGGTGCTGCCGGTGATAACGCCGCGATGGAGTCGTTCTTCTCGCTGCTCCAGAAGAACGTCCTGGACCGCAAACGGTGGCGAACCCGAGAGGAGCTGCGGATCGCGATCATCACCTGGATCGAACGGACCTACCACCGCCGCCGGCGTCAGGCCCGTCTGGGCCGATTGACCCCCATCGAATACGAGACCATCATGAACCCGGCCGTGAGCCTCGCGGCCTGACACCCCAACTGTCACCTGTTCGTGCGGCAGTCCCCCGCGCTGCCGCAGCGCCTCGGCTAGCGGGTCCATGTGCGCGGTCTGATGGAAGAGTCCGTGAACAAGCACGACGTCGCGCAAATGCATGGCACGTAGTACATCACGCACCAGAGCGGGTAATGCGAGGGCGTAAGTTCTCGGGCGGGTGTGTCAGACGGCGGCGCCGGTCAGCGCGGACTCTAGGGCCACGAGGACCGTGTCGTTCGAATCTACGCCGGCCAGTGTCAGTGCTAGGAGAGCTGCCCCGCCCAGGGGGTGGAGGCGCGGGGAGACGAGCTGCATGCGGCGGGGCGTTCCGGAGCTCAGGGCCTGATCGAGGCGACGGAGGAAGCTCGGGTCGCTCGCCAGCGACCCGGTGCAAGCCACCGGCACCGGGTCGGTGTCCACTAACGGGGCGAGCAGGCGCACGCCCCGGGCGGTGCGGGCCACCAAGTCCCGTAGCGCGACGTCCGCCAGAGGCGACTCCTCGGCCAGGGCGGTGACCTGCGGCGCGAAGTCGCCGTAACTGCGCTTGGTGTCGTTGCGGTTGGCCGAGGACCTCTGCAGCACGACCTCCCGCAGCCCGTGCACGTCGTCCACGCCGAAGTACGCCTTCGCTGCGGAATACAGGGGATCCGTCGGGCTGCTCTCCCCGGTCAGGATCCGTTGCACGACGTCGTGCACGAGGTGACGGGCGGCGCCTGCGTAGTGATCGAACTGTCCGTTCTCGATCTCGTCGCCGCGCTCGTTGATCGCGAGGATCATCGATCCAGTGCCGGCGACCACGATGACGCCTGCATGCCCCGACAACGCGCCGTGGTGGGCGATGACCGCGTCGTTGACGACCGTGCGCGGGCAGGTCATACCGTCGATCTCGAAGAAGCGCTCGACGTCGCGGTTGTACCGGGCTTCGGTTGGCGACGAGGGCCGGTCAAAGCCGGCCATGCCGGCCACCAGTCCCGCGGCCCCGGCGGGGTCGAGGTCGGCGTCCTCCAGTGCGCGAGCGAGGGTCGCGCGGACGTTCACCTCGGCGTCGTCATTGTGCATGGGGCTTCCCCCGCCCCCACTGGCGCTCGAGAGGTAATGGCCATCGAGATCGACGCATGCCACCCGGGTGTGGGTGCCTCCTCCGTCAATGCCGATCACGAATGTTCCCTGCGCCCTCGCATAGTCCATAACGGCGAACCTAGCATCGCAGAGTGCCAGGGCTTATCGCGGTGGGTCGTGGAGCCCCCGCCAGATGCGTCCCGTTGGGGTATACCCAGTGCGACAGATCTGTCGCAAAAGTATCGGACGCGCCCCTATTTGTGACTTCGTCTGCTGAATGGCGGGGTTCTTCGGTCGCTTCGTGGCGGGGTCAGGTGACACCGATGACCAGGGTGCTCTGTGCGGCTTCGATGACGTCGTTGGTGATGGTGTCGAGTTCGTTGATCTTCAGGACCCGCTGGATCTGGGGGAAGAGGCGTTCGAGGAGCCGGAAGTTGCCGCGGGTGATCCGTGCGATGGCTGCGATGGCTTGGGCGTCGGTGAAGTCGTCGGGGTCGAGGGTCTTGCCGAGGGATCGCCAGTGTCGCTCGAGGACGAACAGCAGTTCGTCTTGTCCCAGGGGCCGGTACTGGTGGGCGAAGCCGACTCGGCTGTAGAACTGGGGGTAGTGGCTGAACTGCTTCTCCAGGCCGGGCATGCCGATCAGGATCAGGGCGATGTCGTCGCGGTCGTAGCGATCGCGCAGCAGTTCCAGCGCGGCGGGACGCAGTCGTTCGGCCTCGTCGACGATGATCAGCTCCACGTAGTTCCTGCCGTGTCGCCATCCCCAGGCCTCGGGAGTGGCCGTGCCGGGAGGTACGAGGTGCTGCTCGATGCACATGTTGGTGCGGGTGATGGCTTGGGTCAGCTCGTCCTTCAGGGTCCGCGGGGTGGTCAGCACGCTGGGGGTGTAGAGCACGGTGCGGCTCCGGTTCAAGGCGGCGTAGATCTTGGCGTCGTTGTCGGAGCGCGGCCCCCAGTAGGTCAGCAGGTCATGAGCCTTCTCGTAGTGTGCGTAGCGGCGTGCGGAGAGTGTCTTTCCTACGCCGGCTGATCCGAAGCACAAACCGATGGTGTGCCCGCGGCGCACGGCGTCGGCGAACTCGGTGAAGCGGCGGTGCTCCTTGGTGACGATGAAGCGCTGGCTCACCTGAGGTCCTCCTTGTAGATCTTCAACGCCGACCTCGGCGCCGGAGCCGGTGCTTCGGTGATCCGTGGTGTCTCGGTAGGTGCGGCCACGAGGGCGATGCGTTCGTTGATGCCGGCTCGCAGCGCCCGGCGGCGGGCGTTGCGCGCGGCCTGGATCTCCTTGAGGCTGACCTTTTGATCGTGGTGCTCTTGGTTGACGGCCTTGCAGACGAATTCGTCGTGATCGAAGACGCGGATCTCGGTGATGTCGCGGGGGTCGTAGCGGATCACGACCGAGCGTCCGACGTAGCCGGCCAGAGTTGGCGAGACGTAGCGCAGGCCCTGGAAGCGGATGCCATCGCGGCGCACGACGCGGGTCTTGGCGACGGTTAACAGCAGTCCGTCGAGGTCTTCCAGGCTCTCGGGCATTCGGGGCAGCCAGCCGTCGGCGATCCACGCGCTGCGCGGGGAGGTTCCGAGCTCGCTGTGCGTGCGGTCGTTGTAGGTGGCCACGAACGCCTCCAGGGCGCTATCGAGTTCGGCCAGGGACAGTTTCGGTGTCGGCCAGGGGTGCCCTTCGGTGATGTGTCCGGGCAGGGTGGCGAGTAGCTCGGTGTTGATGGTGCCGAAGAACCGCTCGATCTTGCCGCGGCCCTGGGGTCGGGCGACGGTGGAGTGGATCAGTCGGATGTGGAGGTCGACGGCGGTGTGGGCGAGCTGGTCACTGGTGAAGTCGCTGCCGTGGTCGACGTAGAGCACGTCGGGCAGGCCGCACATCGGCCAGGCCGGGTCGGTCTTGTGCCAGATCGCTTGGCGCAGCGCCAGGGCGGTGTTCATCGCCGACGGTGCGCCCAGGAAGGCTGTGTAGCCGCAGACCGCCCGGGAGCAGTCGTCGAGGATCGTTGTCAGCCATGGCCGTGCGGGCTTGGCGTCGGTGCCCACCACCAGGATGTCGAGCATGGTGTGATCGGATTGCCACATCGCGTTGGGCAGCTCTGCTTGCCGGCGGAGCACCAGCTCGTGCTTGTCGCGGTAGGACGCTGCGCCCTCCAGGGCGAGGGTGACCATGCCGGGATCCAGGGTCCGCACGATGTCCCACACCACCGAGTAGGAGGGGACCGGCCACTTCCGGGCGGCGCAGATGCCGGTGACTTTGCGGTGGATGGTGGCGATGGCCGGCCGCGGCTTGCTCAGTGCCAGGCCCTCGATCAGGTGGACGAGGTCGGGCGGAAGGCGGCGGGAGCCGGTGTCCGCTCGCGAGGCTGTCTCCAGTCCGGCGTAGCCGTCGGCGCGGTAGCGGGCGTGCCAGCGCTCCAGGGTCCGCAGCCCTACATCGGTCTCGCGAGCTAAGCGCGCGAGGGGCACCTGGTCCTCGACGTGGAGCCTGAGGATTCGCCACCGCGCTCGAGCGTCCACGACGCACCTACTGCAAGGCGTTCTCGCGCCCGCGCTCGGCGCGCTGAAGGGCGCGGTAGACCGTGGAGCGGCCCACGCTGAACAGCTCGGCCAGCTCGCCCACGGTGTGCTCGTCGGCGGCATGTAGCTGGACGAGGTGAGCTTCTTGCCGGGGGGTGAGTTTCGGTGACTTCCCACGCAGCCGGCCCTTGGCCTTGGCGACCTTCATCCCCTCGCGGGTGCGGGCACGGATGAGGTCGGCTTCGAATTCGGCGACCATCGCCAGCACGTTGAACAACAGTTTCCCCATCGGGTCGGTCGGGTCGTACACCGATCCGGCGATGCTCAGCTTCACTTCCCGCGCCGCGAGGTCGTCGGCGATCTGGTGGGCATCACGGACTGAACGCGCCAGCCGATCGAGCTTGGTGACCACGAATGTATCGCCGTCCCGACAGGCAGCCAGCGCCTGCCGCAGGCCCTCACGGTCGGCGTTGCGGCCCGTGAGCCCGTGATCGACGTAGATGCGCTTGGGATCGACGCCGAACGCCGCGAGTCCGTCACGCTGCGCGGTCAGGTCCTGCTCGTCGGTGGAGACTCGGGCATAGCCGACCTTCAAGGGGGACATGCTCCCCAGTGTGTCATATAGCCTCCCTTCACCGGACAGTTCACCGGACGGGTCTTACGGGACAGCCCGCCAGGCGTGCCGTCGTTCCTCTCGATAAGTAGCGATGGTGTCCGGTGAGGGTTCCCCATACGGGCGCGGACTGTCGTCACCGTATGCCGAGGTGGTAGTTATTCGGGGGCAGTCCACGAGAGTCCTCATTGACCGGGGCACCCACCCTTGTTAGCCGGATTGCGGTGGTGGAGGATGGGGTTGGGCCCCGATCGCGATTGCTCATCGAACGACCTCGGAAGGTCTTGGAGAAAACTCCACGTCATGTGGTTGATATCCGCGATCAGCTCGGTCGCGACTTCTGTCGGGGCCGGGCGGTACGGCGCTTAGCCTCGATCTTTCATGGAGCTGGTGAGCGGGTGTGTTCGGCGTCGTTGCCGGT
>NZ_JAKDJU010000200.1 GCF_030453725.1 Brevibacterium picturae | reverse complement strand
GCAGCCGACGGCCCTGACTCCGCCGTCAACGATGAGGACTCCACCGGTCAGGACGCATCCGGGCAGGCGGCCGAGGGAACGAAGGTCCAGCTGCTCAACATCACCGACTTCCACGGACGCATCTCCGAAGCCGGCGCCGAGGTCGCCTCCGTGGTCGAGGCGCAGCGCGCCGCCTATGCGGGCCAGGACGGTGCGGCCGGGACCGGGCTCCTGTCGGCCGGTGACAACATCGGCGCCTCAACCTACGTCTCCTCCTCACAGCAGGACACCCCCACCCTCAATGTGCTCAACGCGCTGGGGCTGCAGGCTTCCTCGGTCGGCAACCATGAGTTCGACAAGGGCATCGACGAGCTCACGGGCAGAGTCTCTGCGGAAACCGACTTCCCCTACCTCGGGGCCAATGTCTACGACAAGAACTCCACCGACGTCGTCGACGGGGTCGACGAATACACCATGATCGACGTCGGCGACGTCCAAGTCGCCGTCATCGGCGTCGTCACCAAGGACACCTCGTCACTGGTCTCACCCGAAGGCATCGCCGATCTCGACTTCGGTGACCCCACGGATGCCGTCAACCGGGTCGTCGGCGAGATCGAGGAGCTTCCCGCAGACGATCAGCCGGACATGACGGTCGTCGAGGCCCACCTCGGCGCGTCTGCCACGGACAGCCTGGAGGCGGCCGAGGCATCGAACGCCGAGTTCAAGAAACTGGTCACGAAGGCCGACGCCTCCGTCGATGTCCTCTTCACCGGTCACACGCACCTGCCCTACTCCTTCGACGCCCCGGTGCCGGGCGAACCCGATCGGACGCGTCCCGTCCTCGAAGCTGGCAGCTACGGTTCGGTCGTCGGACAGGTCCAACTCGAAGCCGACGACAACGGCAACTGGACGACGGAGAAGACCGGCCTGCTGCCGACGAAGGACAAGACCTTCGACTCACCCGTCGTCGACGAGGTCACGTCCATCATCGAGACCGCGGAGGAGAAGGCCAAGGTCCCCGGCTCGGTCGTCGCCGGTGAGATCACCGAGGACATCGACCGGGCGTTCGTGCTCGACGCGGACGGCAACCCCAAGACGGACGAGAACGGCGACCTCATCGATGATCGCGGTGCCGAAAGCACCCTGGGCAACCTCGTCGCCGACGCCCTCAAAGACGGGGTCGAGGACACACAGCTCGAGTCCGCGGACTTCGGCATCACCAACCCCGGTGGAGTGCGCACCGACCTCAGATGCGATGACATCTACAACAACGAAGACACGTGCGAGGTCACGGCCGCTGAACTCAGCAACGTGCTGCCCTTCGCCAACGATCACGGGGTCGTGACGATGAAGGGCTCCGACGTCATCGGCCTGTTCGAAGAGCAGTGGCAGCCGGCAGAGGCCTCGCGTCCGTTCCTGCATCTGGGCATCTCCGATGAACTCGAGGTCGTCTACGACTCCAACGCGGCCAAGGGAGAGCGGGTGAAGTCGATCGAGGTCGAGGGCAAGACCATCGACCCGAGCAAGGAGTACAGGGTCGCGACCCTGAGCTTCCTCGCCGCCGGGGGAGACAACTTCTCCTCCTTCACCAAGGGGGAGTTCGAGCTCTCCGGGGCCACGGATTTCGAAACCTGGGTGGACTACTTCGAGAAGAACACCCCCGTTCCTCCGGACAAGGACGAACGCCAGGCGGACCTGACCAAGGACGTCATCGACAACGGTGACCTCGCGGTCGACCTCAACGCCCCCGACGATGGCATCGAGCCCGGTGAGAGCAAGGACTTCGTCCTCAACACCACCGCCGAGGCGGAGATCGCCGGACCCGTGGACGTGAGCGTCGATCTGCCCGCCGGCTACACCGTCAGCCTCCCTGACTCCGCGTCGGAGGCGGGGAAGTCGACCACCGCGAAGTCGACCACCGCGAAGGCTCCCGAGGTCACGGTGAATGCTGCGGCGAAGACGATGACCTTGGAAGCGATCCCTGCCGGTGTCAGCGATGTCGGCATCACCGTCACAGCACCCGCCGACGCCACCGGTGAGGTCACCGTCGAGGTGGGGCTGAAGGCCGGGGACGCCGAATGGTGGGATGACAACCCGCTGCCGCTCAGCCACGAGTTCCAGGCGACGGCACAGGTCGCCGACGAGGCGACCGCGGCGGCCGGCGATGACGGCAGCGCCGAGGGCGCAGCCGACGGCGCAGGGGCGGATGCGAATGCCGACGGCGTCGCCGAGGCAAGCGCCGACGCCTCTGGAACGGACGCGAATGCCGACGGCTCGAACGCGGACGCCTCCGGGGCCACCTCGGCGAATGCCGACGGCAGCGAAGCGAACGCCGACGGTTCGAAGGACGGCGGGGACCTGCCCCGCACCGGCTTCGAAGCCCTGAATCTGGTGGCGGCGGCACTCGCGCTCATCGTCGCAGGCAGCATGGCCGTGACCATGGTGCGACGGCGCAAGACCACGGTGTGACGCACGATCACCGTGTGAGTCACACGCGCAGCACCGACTGAGATCGCACCTGCGACGTTCAGGCGGACCTGGCCAGATGGACCTGGTCAGGCGGAATCGATCAGGCGGATCTGATCGGTTTCGTCTGAGCGTCGCTGTCGTCTGATTGCCTCGTCTCGAAGGTTTCGAGGTGGACCAGCACTGGAACGAGGAAGAGGATGCCCACGGCGGGGACGACGATTCCCGAATCGTTGATGATCGTGCCCACGCCCAGCAGGATGGCGAGGCTGATCATGCCCGCCCGCAGCAGCGGAATCCGTTCATAGGCGGCGGACATGCCGTGCAGCGAGAAACGCTGCGGTGCCAGCGCCAGCCAGAACACGCCGATGATGATGAGCGGCAGGACCAGCGTCATCCACGACTGGGTCAGGATGTCGATGTTCATGCCGATCTTGCGCGCGAACACGCCCAAGGCCTCGCCGCTGATGATGGAGTCGAAGAACCGGCCGAAGTGAGTGCGCTGATCGGCGGGACGCAGCCAGTCGATGAACAGCACCGCCAGCATGACGAAGCCGGCGATCCCCACCGTCAGACCCATGCGTTTGAGGGAGAATCTGATGCTCGCGGCGGCGAGGACGAGATAGGCGACACCGATGATCAGCGTCGGCACGGAACCGAACTTCGTGCCCAGCCCCGGGGCCGCCAAGATCACGGCCGAGACGAGGACCGGGATCGTGACGATGAGGATTCGCACGATTCGGCGCTGTGTCATCGACGCGAATCCGGCGACCGCCAGCAGCAGGGCACAGCAGTAGAGCGCGAGCGCGGAGTTGCCGATCCCGTAGAACCTCGACGCGATGAGCAGCGGTTCGCCCAGCAGCGTCGACATCTGCAGCCGCGAGCCGCTCATCACGTCGTAGGCGAGGACGAGGACCGTGACGACGCAGACGAAGAGCACCGGCCCGAACTTGTGCCCGCGCCACGGCCCCAACAGGGCGATGGCGCCCAGTATCAGCGACCAGCCGGCCAAGGCTCCCAGCATCGCGATATCCGGGTTCGTGGCCCGTTCCCAGGGCACGGTGTTGACCAGATACGTCGATACCGGCATCGCAGCGAAGACGATGCCCAGGCGGTAGGCACCCGAATGGACGAGAGCGCGGTGGTTCTTGCGCAGGAACCAGGCGAGGACCAGGAGTCCGACCATGAGCGAGGCGATGACGGGGAAGAACCAGGTGGACAGCTCGTGCTGGGTTGTGACCGCCACCTGGCGATCGAGAACCGTCTGGAAGCGCGATTCCCACGTGCTGCCGGCGCTGTCGTGGGTCATCGGGGCTCCGGCCACATTGTCCATGGGCTCGCCGCCGCTGAGCTCAACGAGCGTCGGCGCGATGTCGGGCACCTGGACGAGGCCCGGCTGCCGTGTCGACGAGGAGGTCAGCAGCCCGGCCTCGCCACCGGGGTCGAGGGCCATCGCCGCTTGCATCGAAGAACCTTTGTTGGCTCCATCCGCGATCGAGGAGAAGATCACCGGGGTCTGCCCCGATGACAGCCCCTGGGATGCGTCGCCGTCGATCCATCCGTTGGCCTGAAGGATCGTGCCGACACGTTTGTCGAGGGCCTTGAGGGAGTATCCGTCCACGGTGGTGTTGCCGAGGTCGATCAGTGACAGCTCGCCGTCTTCCGAGGCCTGGGTGGCCTTCTCCGCGAGATCCTCGCCGACGGGTGACCAACCGCGAACGTGTCCGTTCGGGGTGGCTGCGGCGATGGCGGCGCCGGGGCCGAAAGCCTGGATCTTCGGTACCGACTCGGAGAGTCCGCCGAGCCCGGCGTCGTAGTTGTCGCCACGCGCCACCTGGGAGTAGACGTCCCAGTCCGCGACCCATCCGTCCAGCGGCGGGGCAGGCTGACGGCACTCTTCGCGCGGCTCATCGGCAGCGCGTCGTCCCGACCCCACAGCCAGCCATCCGTCGACCGGGCAGCTGGTGGCTCGCACGCTGCGCGGGGTGATGGTCCCGATCTGTGCGGACTTCATCATCTTCCACAGATTCGGCGTGGTGCGCGGATCGAGGTCTTCGAAGCTGAAGCCGGAGACCCCGATGAGGATCGGTGCATTCCCCGCCGAGGCGGCCGATCCTTCCGTGGTCCCCCTTCCGGGGTAGTCGGATCCGTCCCCGCTCGCGCTCGCGTCCGAGCTGGTGCTTGCGCTCGTGTTCGTGTCCGAGCTGGTGCTTGCGCTCGTGCTCGCGTCCGTGCTGGTGTTTGCGTTCTCGCTCATGCTCGCTTGAGACGCCGGAGGGAGCCCGAGGATGAGCAGTGCGATGATGAAGATGCCCAGCAGCACCCGCAGCGGAATGGCCGTATTTCTCATGCCCGATCCGTCCTGGTCTCAGACGAGTCTTCGGGGGACTCAGGACCTGTCTCGGGGACGTCAGACGAGTCTTCGGAGCCGCCAGGCGAGTCCTCGGGGGCGTCAGCTCTCATGAGGATGGTCCGTGTGCCGCCGCGGCGTGATCTGCCGCCCGAGCGTGTTCTGCCGCCTGAACGTG
>NZ_JAKDJU010000199.1 GCF_030453725.1 Brevibacterium picturae | reverse complement strand
CTTCGGGTGGCGCCGCTCCGGCGGACGACTTGAGCACGGGCGGACTTATTGACCTGCGCGACCGCCTGCTCGGGGTCTATCGGGCGCTCGCCGGTCGAGCACCTCGCGGCTGCGGTCATGCGCTGTGGCAGTCAGAGCGAGCACTCAATCCGATTCGTGTCGCCACGCGAGATGCCGAGCTGAACAGGATCGCAGCCAGGCATCCTGCGGTCACGCTCATCACCGCTGAAACAGGCGTTCCTGCCGACGACGGTTCGGAGGTGGAGGTGCCCGAGGGCAAGGCCATCGTCTGCCAGGGGACGCAGTGCTCGCTGCCTGTTTCTACGGCCGAGGATCTGGTTGCACTGCTGGACGCATAAGCGGAGAGCTCTGTTGAGATCGTGCGTCACCCGACGAGGTGCAGTCCCCGGAAGCGGTTGAGGGCGGCCGCGATCTCCTGTGGCCGGGGACGGGAGACATGGCCAGGGTGGTCGCGATTGCCGGTCAGACCGTCGATGCCCTGCGCATCGAGCATGTCCTCGACCTCGGCCAGAGCTTCGGTGAGTGAGGTTCGATCGTCGAAGATCTCCGCCATGTATTCGAGCGCCTCGGCGATGCCCGTCGTCTGCTGCGGATCGATGAGCTGGGAGATTGCGGCCAGGTCGATGAAGGCCTTCCCGAACTGGACTTGACCCAGCCCTTTGGCCTTCGCTGATTTCGTCTTCGAGCTGGGGCGTAGTGCGGTGGCCGTCGGAATCCGCGGTCGAGGCGCAGCGAACATGTCTCCGGTCTCATCTGCTGATTCGTTTCCGCTGTTGACCGGACCGGCTGGGCTCGCGGCGTCCCGATCCGCTGGACTCGCACCCTCCAGCTCTGTCGGGTCCACGCCCACGAGTTCATGCGCTTTCTCGGTGACCTCCTGCGGCACATAGGCGTCGAGGGCGATGACGTGGTCGGCGACCTCGAAAAACGCACTCGACCCACCGGCGACGAGGACAGTGGAGACACCTCGGCGAGTGAAGAGGGGCCGGATTCGGTCGACGAACGGGGTGATGGGTTCGCGGTCGGCAGGGATCAGTGCGCGCATCCGCTCGTCGCGGATCATGAAGTTCGTCGCCGAGGTGTCCTCGTCGATCAGCAGCGAACGAGCACCGACCTCAACGGCCTCGACGAGGTTGGCCGCCTGTGAGGTCGATCCGCTCGCATTCGTCGTGGTGAAGGCTCTCGTGTCAGTGCCGGATGGCAGATTGTTGATGAAGGGCGAGATGTCGTCGCCGGTCACGGCGCGACCGTCCTCGGCCCGGATGGAGGTGGCACTGGGTTCAGTGATGACCCACTCGCGACCGTCGCCTGCGATGTGCGGGTAGACTCCGCGCTCAAGAGCACGCAGAATCGTCGACTTACCGTGATACCCGCCGCCGACGATGACCGTGACACCACGTGGGATCGCCATGCCGGTCAGGCTGCGCCCGCTTGAGAGCGTGACGGTGTGCTCGAGTGAACTCGGGCTGGTGAAGGCCACAGCGTTCGAATCCATCGGCATGTCAGAATCACCCGAGCGCCGCGGCAGGATCGCACCGTTGCCGATGAACGCGAGGAGACCTTCCTCGCCGAGGTGGTTCTGCAGTTCCAGCTGGTCTCGGTGGAGCTGGACATGCTCGCGCAGGTCTGTGCCGGAGCGGTCGTCGGGGCCGTCGCCGGAATCGGCGCCTGGCAGATTGGAGTGGACGAACATCGCCTGAGCGAGCTCGGGGACATCGCGGGTGAGGATGTCCGCGGCCAGGTGACCCAGGATGCGTCTGCCGCGTGCTGGAAGGTTGACGAGCAGTCGTGCCTCGAAGCCCTCGTCGTCGATGATGACGTTGGTGCGCTCGAGCACTTCCTGGCCCTGTCGGCCGAGGACGACGGCGTTGCGGTTTTTGCTGCGTTGGAATGAATTGCCGACACGGAAGAGGAAGTCGGAGGCCGCGATGCGGTCCTCCCGTTCGGTGGTGATGTCGGTGGGGAATCCCGCCTCGGCGCGATTGATTCTGATCCGGACCTTCGACGGGGAGGCGAAGGGATCGACCTGGACCCGATCGATGAACACGGTGACCGGCCCGAACTCGTAGCGGCCTCGGATCTGCTTGTAATTTCCGTAGCTGCGCCCGTCGAGGCTGTGCAGTGTAGAGGAGAGATTCGATCGTTGGGAGTTCATCCCTGGAATGCTACTTGATCGAGGTCAACAGAGGCGAAGAGCGGGCTCGTGCTTTGCGAGCGAGGCCCTTCGTCGGTCCCCTGCGGTTCGTCGGTTCTGCGGTCAGTTTTGTCTGCGCCCCAGGGTCAGCTGCGTGCGCGCCCCAGGGTCAGCTGCGTGCGCGCCCCAGATAGAACTGTGCGGCGTTATCCCAGAACACCGCGGTGAGCTCCTCGGGCGACAGAGTGTCGCGGATGACCTCGAAGTCCGTGTCCTCGAATGGTCGAGGAGCCCTGGTGGAGGGCAGGTCCGTTCCCGCCATGAGTGCTGAGGGGTCGACATCGACGATCGCTCGCATCGTGGTGGCAGGATCGAGTTCGACGCGGCCGAAGCCGGTCGCCTTGACCTTGACGCCGCGTTCGACCAGCCGCAGCAGAGCAGGCAGTCCGTCGCTGTGCATTCCAAAGTGGTCGATGCTCGCGGCGGGAAGGCTGGCGATACGGTCTCCGAGATCCGCATCGATGCTGCGGGCGTCGAGGTAGAACTCGGAGTGCCACCCGGCGAGATCATGGACCCGGCGTGCCATATGTTCCAGGTCGTCCAAGGCTGCGGATCCGCCGCGAGCGACGTTGAACCTCAGCGCTTTCACACCGTCGTGGTCAAGCTCAAGGATGCGGTCATCGGAGGTGTCGGCTGGAAGCTGAGTGACGCCGACGAAGTCGGGGCCCAGAATGCTCAAGGCGTCGACGAGGAAGCACTGGTCGAAGCCTTGGAACGACCCCGAGACCACCGCTCCACCAGCAATGCCCAGGCCACCGATGCGCAGCAGATAATCCTCGACCGTGAAGGGGTCCGGCAGGTACCCATGATTCTGGGTCAGAGGATGTTTCGGATCGATGATGTGCAGGTGCGCGTCGAAGACCGGCGTCGGAGAAGTCATGGCCCCAACCTATCGCCGCATTCGACAAGCCAAGTGGCAATCTCAATTGGTGGTCGCTTGCCCGGCCGATCAGGTGGCCACTCGGTCGGTTGCTTCGGTGCTTCCGTCGACCGGGGCCGGCGAACGGCACAGGTTACAGAGCAGTACATGGGTTGCAACCTGTGTACTGCTCCGTAATCTGACTACTTGAGGCAGCTTGGGGCGCGATCACCCTGCAGCCCCGCGTTCACCCCTGTAGGAACGCCTTCGCTGCGGCGCCCAGGGCCACGACATCGCTGATGGCGACCATTTCGCGGGCCGAGTGCATCGAATACAAGGCCGGGCCCACGTCGACGGTGGTCATGCCCAATCGGGTCGCGGTCAGCGGCCCGATCGTCGACCCGCACGGCATCGCGTTGTTCGACACGAAGTTCTGGTACTCGACCCCGGCCGCCGTGCACGCCTGTGACCAGGCCGCTGTTCCCACGGCATCCGTGGCGTAGCGCTGCTGTGCATTGATTTTGAGCAGCGGACCGCCGCCGAGGCGGGGGCGGACGTGGGGATCGTGTCGTTCCGGATAGTTCGGGTGGGCGGCATGCCCGGCGTCGGAGGACACGCAGATCGACGACGCGAGCGAGGCCAGGTAGTCGCTGCGCGTCGACTCCGGGAACAGGGAGGCGATGATGCGCTCGGTGACGTCGGCGAGGAACGGCCCGCAGGCACCGGATCGTGAATTCGACCCGATCTCCTCGTGGTCGAAGCCGGCGAAGAGGGCAATGGAGTCCAGCGGGGCAGCATCGACGTCGACCAGCGCGTTGACACCGGCGTGGACGGACAAAAGGTTGTCCAACCTCGGCGAGGCGAAGAACTCCTCCTGGGCACCGAAGAGACCGGGGCTCTGAACGGGGATCGTGTAGACGTCGTGTCCGACGACCTGCTCAGGATCCACCTCGGCGGAGGCAGCGAGGATCTCGATGACCTCGGCCTCAGCGAGATCTGCAAGACCGATGATCGGGGTGGTGTGGCGCTGTTTGTCCAACGTCAGGCCGTCATTGACCTGCCGGTCGAGGTGGATGGCCAGCTGCGGGATGCGCGCGATGGGCGGGGTCTGCGCGAGCACGACGGATCCGTCGGCGAGGCTGAGCTGCCCGGCCAGCGCCAGTTCCCGGTCGAGCCACGAATTGAGCAGCGGCCCGCCGTAGACCTCGACGCCGATCTGGCGGGTTCCCTCGACAGTGAACTCCTCGCCGGGCTTGAGCTTGAAGGCCGGGGAATCCGTGTGGGAACCAAAGACGCGGAACCCGGGAACCGTGCCGGCGTTCTCGTCGGCGCCGACACCCGCGCCCGAGCCTGCATCAAAAGTATCAACTTTGCTTGCCGGAATCCGCCATGCGATGATCGCACCGTCACGGATGACATAGCAGCCCTGTCCAGCTTCGAGCGACCATTTCTCTCGCTCATCGAGTCGGGTGAAACCTGCGGAGTCGAATCGTGCTGCCGCTGTGTCGGTGGCATGATAGGAGCTGGGAGATGAACTGATGAAGTCCGTCAGATCGGCTGCGACCTGGGTTTCCGTACGTGGTATCACGGGCGATGCACTCATTTTCACAGCCTATCGTTTGCGGTAGCTTTGGCCACAAGGGCATTGGTTCTCTTGGTCCGCGTCGACACGGCAGCGGGCGAGGGGCCGGAGCCGCAGCGGTCACGGACCGCTCGGACTTCGTTGTTCATCGCCCGAGAACCAGCACCGAAAAGTAATACAAGGAGTGTTCGAAGTGAACCAGTTCGTGACCGAGTGGAACACATGGCGGGATTCTAGGAACTCGGCGCTGGCGACTCCCTTCGGATGGCTGAGCGTGACCGGCCTGCACTGGCTCGACGAAACCACCACCTGGCCCGA
>NZ_JAKDJU010000043.1 GCF_030453725.1 Brevibacterium picturae | reverse complement strand
CCTCGCCGGGAAGGATCGGAAGAGCGTCGAGGTCTCCGGCACGTGCTGTGGACAGACCGGCCAAGGCATCACCCATGAGACGCGCCTCGTCAGCGGTGGCCAGCGGAGCGTCCGGCACGGCATCGAGGCGCAGCGGACTGCCGCTGACCTTTCGCTCGATCGTCATTGTGAGGTTGTCCTCGTCGAGAATCTCGAGCGTCCGAGAACAACGGAAGGGAATCGGCGATCGCTCCACAGCCGCTCCGAAACGCAGAAGTGGTTCCGACTCCACCGCATCTCTGTCGTGCCAGATCTTGGCGACTTCATCGGCTGACAGATCGACAACCGTGCCCTCCATCCCTGCGCCGAGGACATCGCCGGGTCTCCAGCCGTGTCGACGCAGCAGTTCGACAGCTCGCTCGTCCATTCCGTCAGTATAGGTGCGGGGCCCTGACGCTGGCCGTGTCCGTGCCGTCGTCTACATTCGATGACATGGAGTCCCGAGTCGATCTGCCGCTGCGATCAGTGACCAAGCACGCGCATTCGCCGCCCGAGCTCAGCCCCTGGCTGCGCGACATCCCTGCCGTGCGCGACTTCCTCGATGGCTTCGAGTTCGATCGCACCACCGTCTTCGTCGGTGAGAACGGCTCGGGCAAGTCGACCCTCATCGAAGCGCTGGCCACCGCCCTGGAGCTGCCGCACGGAGGTGGCACCGGATGGGAACTCCGTGACCACGCCGAGGCGGTCCCCGAACTGAGCGACCATGTGCAGATCGTCCGCGGGGCAGCGTCGACACGCGGAGCATTCTTCCTCCGCGCAGAGACCATGCACGAGAACATGGCCTACCTGATGGAGATCGGAGCCGGGCGCGGCCACTCCTATTCGCAGCAGTCGCACGGCGAGATGTTCGTCGAGATGCTCTCCGGCAGGTTCATGGATATGGGACTGTGGATCCTCGACGAGCCGGAGAGTGCACTGTCATTCACCGCCTCGCTGACCCTTCTGCAGCTCGTCCGCGAGCGCGATCGCGCGGGGCTGCAGACCGTCATGGCCACACACTCGCCGATCCTCGCTCGAGCAGAAGGAGCCAAACTCGTCGAGGTCGGCGAATGGGGCCTGACCGAGAGCACGTGGGAACGCCTCGACATGGTCGATCATTGGCGCCGTTTCCTCCACGACCCACAGAGGTACCTGCGCTACTTCGACGAGGACTGAGGCCGCCCTGCCCCTCAAGTGGCACCGCGGGCGAAGGCCACGACCACCTCGGCGAGGGCTAGAGAGTCAGGCTCGGATGCAGCTGGGTGAGCGTGACCATGCGCTTCTTCCCGCACACCATCACGGTCGCCACCAGACAGATCGCGGTCATCAGCAGCAGGACCACCGCGGACTGAGCAGCGATGAACATGTCCCCTCCGGCGATCAGGGTCCGCAGGCCGTTGACCGCGTGCGTCATCGGCAGGAATGGCGAGATGATCTGGAATATGCTCGGTGCCGTCTGCACAGGATATGTTCCGCCGGCCGAGGCGATCTGGACCATGAGCAGGACGAGCGCGACCAATCTGCCCACACCCCCCAAGGCCGCAACACAGAGCTGATGAACTACGTGGAAGCTGGCTGCCACGAGAATCGAGAACAGCAGGGTCCAGATCCAGGATCCGGCGGAGAAGTCGAGGGCGAAGGTGAGCACTCCGTAGAGCACGCCCACCTGTGCGACTCCGAACAGGAGGCCGGGTACGTAGCCGGCCCAGGCGATGCGGGCAGACTTCGCCGAGGACATCAGCGCCCGATACGGGATCGCATTGATGACCATGTAGGTGATCATGCCGCCGATCCACAGCGCCAGAGCAACGAAGAACGCGGCGAGACCCTCACCATAGGCGTCCACGGCATTGTCCTTGAGCTTCTCGGCATCGACGGGCACCGCGACGACGTCGGAGCGATCCTCGCGGTCGGATTTGTCGTAGGTCGGGATCTGCTTGAGCCCCTCGGCGAGCTTGTCGGCGAGTTCTCCAGAGCCGTCGACGAGCTTCTTCGCGCCCTTGTCGAGATCGTCCGAACCGTCGGCGAGCTGTGACGATCCGTCCTTGAGGTCGGAAACGCCGGTCTTGGCCTGTTCGGTTCCGTCCTTGAGCTGGATGGCGCCGTCGTTGAGGTCGCCGGCTCCTTTGGCCAGATCGCCTGCACCTTTGTCGAGCTTGATGAGGCCCGAATGCAGGTCGTCGGCTCCGGTGGCCACCTTCTGCGCACCGTCGTCGAGCTTGCCGATCTTCTTGTCGGCCTCCCTGATCTTCTTCATGACGTCGTCGACGGCGCTCTTGACCGGATCCTCAAGATCCTTGGCCTCATCCGTCGCCTTTGAGGCACGCCCGTGAGCCTTGTCGAGATCTCCGCCGAGGCGATCCATGTCATCAGCGAGCTTCGCCACATTCGGATCATCGGGATAATCTTCACGCAACTGAGCGACGCGATCATCCAAGTCGCCGTTCACGGTCTTCCGCGCCGACTCGAAGTCATCCTCCGCATTGTTCAGCTTCGGTCGCGCTCCCTCGACAAGGTCATCAGCCCGGTCACGGAGGTCCTCGGCCTTCTCCGTGACCTCGTCAGAGGTGTCACGCAGCTGTGAAGTGCCGTCGGCGACCTGTCCGGCCCCGGTCGACAGCTTCTTCGCGCCGTTCTTCGCCTCGGTGGTGCTCTTGGCCAGCTTGTCCGCGCCGCTCCTCAGGTCACCGCTGCCCTTCTCGAGCTCTCCGGCACCCTCGTCGAGATCACCGATGCCGGTCTGCAGCGTCCCGACCCCCTCATCCAGTGTGTGGGCACCGTCGGAGAGTTCACCCGTTCCGTCGTGGAGGTCGCTCGCACCGTCATTGAGCTTGTTGGCGCCGTCGACGGCCTGCTCTGTGGAGGAATGGATGTCGTTGAAACCGAGGTAGACCTCGGTGACGTAGTCGGCCGTCGTGGTCTCGTTCAGTCCTGATTTGATCTCGTTGAGAATCGTTCCCGCCATCTGTCCCACGATGAAGTTGTGCGCATCGTCGGTGCGCAGGTTCAGTCCCGCCTGCTCGGGATCGTCCCCTCCGGTCGAGACAAGTCGCTCGGAGAAGTTCGAGGGGATCTCGAGCACTGCGAAGTACTTCCCTTCGGCAAGCCCCTCATCGGCCTCCTTCTGCGATGTCTCCTGCCAGTCGAATCCGCCTTCGCCCTTCGGGGTGATCTTGTCGACGAGCTCATCGCCCGCCTGGAGCTTCTCGCCGTCGGCGTCCGGTCTCTCTGCGCCTTCGTCCGTGTTGACCACGGCGGCCTGGAGCTTGTCGAGGTTGTCGGTCGGCGCCCAGTTGGAAGCCAGGTACAGGCCGCCGTAGATCGCAGGGATGACAGCGATGACGATGATCGCCAGACGAGTGATGGTATGCCGTTTGAACCGTGAGAGTTCGAGCCAAGGCAGAGAGAACATCGAAGAAACACCTTATTGTCGTCAGCGGATTCGAAAAGCTGGTGGAAGCCGGGCGGTGCGCCGCGGCGATCGAGGAGCGAGCCTCAGTGTCGGGGATGCCGGGTCAGCGGAAGTTCACTGACCGACGTGGGCGAGACCTGTGACTCCAGAGCGTCGAGGACGAGGTCGACATCGGAGGAGTCTTCGCAGGAGGCGATCACCGTCAGCGGGTTGTCGGGGTCGCGATCTCTGCGCAGATCCTGGTAGATGAGGATTGCCGCCCAAGCACGGGCTCGGTCCTCGCGTTCACGCAGGTAGTCGATATTGTCGAGGATGACGACCGGTGCCTGCGCGAGGCTCGCGAGGCCGAGCTCGAGGAGGAACTTCTGCAGTTGGCTGAGTTCGGAGACGAAGGCCTTGCCTTCGTCGTCGATGAGGAAGTCGGCGTCCTTGGCGTCCGACGTGGAGAATCTGCCTTCGGGAAGGCGGTCGAGCACCTCGGTGGCGGAGTCGAACGTATTGCGGATGACGTCGACGACCTCGCGCAGGGACGACTTCGACACCCACGGTTTGTACCAGGGCTGAAGCATGATGAGTCGCTCGGCGATGTGCTGAGCGAGGGTGAAGTCGTTCTCAAGGTCGGTGAGGCCGGCGACGTGGCCGACGCTGACCGTCTCGCGCACCCGCCGGGCCTGCTTGCGAATGTCGAGGTCGCCCACATGCCCCTCTCCTGAGGTCACGCGCATGCGCCCTGCGATCGACAGCAGCAGGGACGTCTTGCCGGACCCAGCAGGGCCCTGGATGATCGCGACTGCCCCGGGGGACACGTCGAGGTCGATGCCGGAGAACACGTTGCCGTGTTTTCCTGACATCCCCCAATCGCGGAGGCTGACTTGGCTCACAGTCCGATCCGTTTCATCGGTGAGCGTCTGCGAAGTGCTCTGCATTCCTACTGCTCCCAGGGTGTGCGACTCTGTCGATCCGTCGTGCCGGCCATTGATGCCATCAAGCGCGGCCAATCACGCTCCATTGGCAAGCACACTACGCCACATGGGCATCTTCCAGTCGGGTCCGCCTGGCGTCCATCATGTTACTGGTAAGTAACTATAGTCGTCGAATCCGGACATGTGCTCGGAAACGCCCCGAATGTCTGCAATCCCACAATGTGTCGATAATGGAGGAATGAGCAATGGAGAGACGAGCCTGATGCATCTGCAGAGCAGGTGGGGGCTGAGCCCGAGCACGGTCACCCCCGGATGCTTCGCCTCGGTGATGGCCACCGGCATCATGTCCGTCGGTGCACACCTCAAGGGACTGACGGTTCTTTCGACGGTCCTGTTCTGGCTGGCTGTGATCCTCTATGTCTTCTTTCTGGCCCTGGTCGTGTGGCGCGCCTGTTCGCACAACGATGAGCTGCATGCCGATCTGCACAACCCGTCGAAGGCCTTCGGATTCTTCACCTTCGTCGCAGCGACCAATGTTCTCGCAACCGCATTGGAGGGCCAAGCACACTTCCGCATCGCGCTGGTGATCTTCGGCATCGGCCTTCTCGCCTGGCTCATCCTGGGCTATCTCATTCCCTTCTCCGCCGTTCTCGGCTCGTCGACTTCGCCCATCCTCACCAAGGTCAACGGCACCTGGTTTGTGTGTGTGGTCGCAGCTCAGTCCGTTGCCGTCGCAGCATCCGGGCTGAAGGCGAACCTTCCGACCCCAGCCGCGGAAGTCGGCCTCGGCTCCGTGCTTGCAGTCATCGCGGTCATCGCCTGGAGTGTCGGCGTCGGCCTCTACCTCGCCTGCGCGGTCTTCGTGGGAATGCGAGCTCTGCTCCATCGGATCGGCCCCGAGGATCTCGATGCCCCGTATTGGGTGATGATGGGCGCGCTGGCCATTACAGTGGTCGCAGGATCGAAGATCCTCGAGGGCGGGACATCACCCATCTTCGCGGCGACGACCGTCATCATGGCGGGCGTCTCGGCGATCCTGTGGTCGATCTCGACCTGGCTCATCCCCGCACTTGTCCTTGCAGGCCTGTGGCGGCATCTGCGCCGCCGAATCCCCCTGGGCTATTCGGCGGGACTGTGGAGCATGGTCTTCCCACTCGGCATGTACTCCGTGGCAAGCACCAATGTAGGGAAGGTCGACGATGTCCCGATCATTTCGTGGATCGGCTCTCAGTGGTACTGGATCGCACTGACCGTCTGGGCGATCGTCTTCTGCGCCATGGTGTGGTCGTTCGTACGGTCGGCGAACGCAAAGACTTCCCCCTCGGCCGCTGCGAGCTGAGCACGGTCGCAGCGAAGGCCGACTGAGCGCGACGGACTGCGCACCTCTGCTGGGAGCATCGCCGCGGGGAGCATCACGCCCAACCAGTTCTACGCCCTCCATCTGCGGCGGTAGGCTGTGCAGTCGGCAGGGCGTTTCGGAAGCGGCGGGGTGCGCTGCTAGCCGATCAGTGCTTCGGTGATGCGAGCACTGGCATCGATGAGCAGACAGCCCACCTTTTCGTGATCGTGTTCGAGGAAACTCGTCAGCGGCATCGAAATGGAGATCGCGGCAAGAGGGACGCCCTGCTGAGTGACTACGGGAACGCCGACAGCAGCGATGTTCGTCCGCCACTCCGCATGGTTGAGCGCATACCCGCGCTCACGCGTGAGGCGAACTTCTTCGAACACCTCGGCGCGGTCAAAGTCCTCCTCCCGCGCCTCCGCATCGAGCACCGTGCTCACATCGGCCTCGTCCATGACGGACAGCAGGGACCGGCCACTCGATGTGGAGTGGAACATCGGACGAGTGCCGAGCTCGAGGAACGTCCGGATCGGATTGGTTCCATCGACCCTGGCGACGACCACATGCTCGAGTCCATCGAGCATGAGCAGGTGCATCGTCTCTCCTACGACGTCGCGCACGGCGTTCATCTCCCGCACGGCCAGCTCCGTGAGATTGCCCGCCGAGGCGGTGCTGAGACCGACGATGAGCGCGCGATTCGTCAGTGACCAGCGAACCTGATCCTCCCCGGTCGAGGTGACCCAACCAGCATGAGCCAATGTCTCGAGACTCCTGTGGGTCGAGGTCTTGGGCATTTCCAGCCTGCGCGCGAGCTCCGAGACTCCGATCTCCTTGTGCGCGGCCAGCGCTTCGATGATGCGAAGTGCATTGGCAACGCTGCGGATCGGTCCTGCCGAATTCGAACCGGTCACGTGACACTCCTTCGTGCTTTCTGTCGCCGTCTTGCCATATAGGCGGGCCTTGACTTTGAACGATACCTCGTCAATGATAAACCAGGAACGGAACAGCGTTCCATCTAGCGGAACGCTAGTCGCTGCTGCACATACCCGGCAAAGGAGCCGCATCAGATGCACCGAGAATCGACCCCATTGTCGCCTGTCGCCGACATGCACCCGGCACCTCAGCTCAACGGCGCTGCGGAAGGTCTGACCGACCGACTGACGCATTTGGCGACGACGTGGCAGGATCCGCATCCGACCAAGACGAGCGACGCTGCAGAACGTGCATTCGTCGATACGCTTGCCTGTGCCATCGCGGCTCAGGGCGAACCCGCGGTGATGATCGCAAGTCGGGCAATCGCCCCGGAGCTGTCCCGCTCGCCGATCCTCGGGCTTCCCTATTCCACCGGTGCTGCTCCGCAGACCGTCGCCCTCCTCGGTGGCCTGGCCGCACATGCGCTCGACTACGACGACGTCGACGATGCCACGATCAGCCACCCGAGCGCTGTCCTCGTATCCGCCCTTCTGGCACTGAGCGCAGCACGCGATCTGCCCGGGGAGTCTGTCATCGACGCCTATGCTCGAGGGGTCATCGCGGGACGCATCATCGCAGCTGAGATCGGCATCGACGGCCACTATGAGCTGGGCTGGCACTCGACTTCGACAATCGGCACCGTCGCCGCAGCAGTGGCCACAAGCCGTCTCCTCGGGCTTGATCCCACTGCCACCCGTCACGCCCTCGGCGTCGCGGGGTCGCTTGCCGCCGGCAGCCGGCAGAACTTCGGCACGATGACCAAACCGTTGCATGCCGGAACAGCAGCCAGCAACGCCGTCATCGCCGCGCTGCTGGCCGAAGGTGGTTTCACTTCCGACGATTCGCAGCTGGAGAGTCCGCTGGGCTTCCTCTCCCTGCATTCGCCGGAGCCCAACGCAGGCAACCGCGAAGGCGCGGCTTCAGGCGAGCGCGAGTGCGCGGCCTCGGGCGGCGAGGTCATCGTTGATGAGTCCGTGATCGAGCCGATCGGCCTCAATATCAAGGCCTACCCGTGCTGCTATTACATCCAGGCCGCGGCGGACGCAGTCTCGGATCTCATCGAGTCCGGTCTGCGAGCCGACGATGTCGCCACCGTCGAGGTCTGTGTTCAGCCGGGAGGTTTGGTCCCTCTCATCCACCACCACCCGGTCACGGGTCTGGAAGGAAAGTTCAGCATGGAGTATGCGCTGGCAGCGATGCTCGTCGACCATGAGCTGACTCCGCAGTCGTTCACCGATGACGGCGTCAATCGCAGCGCAGCGCAGGACCTCATCCCTCGGATCACCTCGGTGACGAACGCTCTGCCGCCGATCGGCGCGGCCGAGTGGACCGATGGCTACGCCGTCGTCACGGTGACGACCCAGGACGGGCAGACGCGCACGCAGCGAGTCGACCGCCCGCGCGGGCATGCCACTCGGCCACTCGATGAGCACCGGCTCAGGGCGAAGTTCGACAACTGCCTCACCTTTGCCGGACTCACCACCGATGACCAGACCTATTCTGCCCTGCGCAATCTGTCCGCACAGTCATCCATGACCACCTTCGCCGAGGCGCTTGCGGCCTCGGTCTCCCCTGCCGAGGAGGCCCTGTCGTGAGCACCGAATCCACCAAGGACCTCCCGCTGGCCGGCATCACCGTCGTCGCCCTCGAGCAGGCCGTCGCCGCACCGTTCGCGTCGCGGCAATTGGCCGACCTCGGAGCCCGGGTGATCAAAATAGAACGACCCGACGGAGGCGATTTCGCCCGCGGCTACGACCGCACTGTGACACGCGATTCGGCCGCTGCACAGGCCGACTCGGCGTCTCTGCCCGCCGAGGCAGAAGACGCTCCTACCCTGTCGTCGGCTTTCCTCTGGCTCAATCGGGGCAAAGAGTCCGTCACCCTCGACATCAAGTCCGAGCGCGGAAAAGCGTCTCTCGAACGCCTCATTGCCGGAGCCGATGTCTTCATCGAGAACCTCTCGCCCTCCGCCGCCCGTCGTGCCGAACTGGATCCGAGGTCCGTCCAGATCAGACATCCGAACGTCATCGCCTGTTCGGTCTCGGGCTACGGGGAGACCGGGCCGATGGCCGATGCGAAGGCCTACGACCTGCTCATTCAGGGCGAGACCGGAATGATCTCACTGACCGGTGATGGCGACATGATGGCCAAGGTCGGCATCTCGATCGCGGACATCGCCGCCGGAAGCTACGCCTACTCGTCGATCCTTGCCGCTCTGCTCCATCGATTTCGCACCGGCCAGGCCGAACCTGTGCAGATCTCCCTCTTCGACGCTCTCTCCGAATGGCTGGGCTATCCCCTGCACTATGCGCTCCACAGCGGCAGAGAACCGGCCCGCCGCGGCACGTCACATGCCACGATCGCCCCTTATGGCGCCTTCGCCACCGGAGACGGAAACATCATCCTCTTCGCTGTGCAGAGCGAGCGGGAATGGGCGCGCTTCTGCGAGATCGTCATGGCCGATCGGGCACTTGCCGCAGACGAACGCTTCGACTCGCAGCACTCACGCGTCGGCAATGCCGAACTGCTCGAAGAGATCATCAGCGCCCGGCTGTCGCAACTCAGCCAGGTCGAGGCCCTCGCACTCCTCAAGGACGCTGACATCGCAGTGGCCCGACTCAACGGAATCACCGACCTCGCCGACCATGAGCAGCTCCTGGCTCGTGACCGATGGATCGACACTCCGACTCCGGTCGGATCTGTCCGCACCCTGCTTCCACCCTGGGCACCAGGACCGCAGGGGCGGGAGTACGGAACCGTGCCCCGCCTCGGCGAACACACCAGGTCGGTGCTGGCGGAGTTCTCGCCGGCTGACACCGAATCCGCAACCGAAAGGACAGCGCAATCATGACCACGCACACCGGCTGGCACGGCCGATTCTTCGAGGACTTCGTCATCGGCGATGTCTACCAACACCCGCTGGGGCGGACAGTGACGACGACGGACAACATGTGGTTCACGCTGCTGACGCAGAACACCGCGCCCGTGCATTTCGACCACGAGTACGCGAAGAAGACGGAATTCGGTCAGCCTCTGATGAACTCCGCATTCACGCTCTCCCTCGTCACCGGGCAGACCGTCGGCGACGTGTCCCAGAACGTCTTCGCCAACCTCGCCTGGGACAAGATCAAACTGCCCAACCCCGTCTTCGAAGGCGACACCCTGCACTCACGCACAACGGTCCTCGACCGGCGGGAGTCGAGCTCTCGGCCCAGCGTGGGCATCGTCAGCGTGGCGACCGAGGGATTCAATCAGCGCGATGAGGTCGTCGTCAGCTTCGAGCGGACCGTCATGGTCTACCGGAGAGGGTTCGGCCCCCGCGCCGAGGCGAGCACACCGACAACATCAGAGGAGAACTGAAACATGACCATCGAGAACACCACCGATGTCCGCAATGATCTGCGCGGTCTGGTCAATCAGATCTGCGCCGACTTTCCGGATGAGTACTGGCGACAGATGGATGAGGAGAAAGCCTACCCCGAAGCCTTCGTCGACACCCTGACGACGACAGGTTGCCTCGGCGCTCTGGTTCCGGAGGAATACGGCGGGCTCGGTCTCGGACTAGGCGACGCCTCGGTGATCCTCGAGACGATCAACCGCAACGGCGGCAACGCAGGCCCGGTCCACGCCCAGCTCTATACGATGGGCGCCCTGCTGCGCCACGGCAGCGATGAACAGCGCGCGCAGTACCTGCCCGGAATCGCCTCCGGCGAACTGCGGCTGCAGGCATTCGGCGTCACCGAACCCACTGCGGGAACGGACACGACGAGTCTGCGCACGACAGCGGTCCGTGACGGCGACGAATACGTCGTCAACGGCCAGAAGGTGTTCATCTCCCGCGTCCAGCACTCGGATCTCATGCTCCTGCTCGCTCGGACCACGCCCTTGGACCAGGTCGAGAAGAAGTCCCGCGGGCTCTCGCTGTTCATCATCGACATCCGCGAGCTGGAAGGACTCACGGTCAGTCCCCTGAAGACCATGGTCAACCATGAGACGAACGAACTGTTCTTCAACGACATGAGGATCCCCGCCTCGGCGCTCATCGGAGAAGAAGGACACGGATTCCGCTACGTCCTCGACGGGATGAACGCCGAACGCATCCTCATCGCCGCGGAATGCATCGGCGACGGCCGGTGGTTCGTCGATCGAGCGTCGAAGTACGCCGGCGAGCGCGAGGTCTTCGGGCGCCCGATCGGCGCGAATCAGGGAGTGCAGTTCCCCATCGCCAGGAATTACATCGACGTCGAAGCAGCAGACCTCATGCGCTGGAAGGCAGCCGACCTCTTCGACGGAGGTCAGCCCTGCGGTGCCGAAGCGAACATGGCCAAACTCCTGGCCGCCGACGCTTCGTGGAAGGCCGCGGACACCGCGCTGCAGACCCATGGCGGCTACGGAGTGACCACCGAGTACGACATCGAGAGGAAGTTCCGGGAGACCCGCCTCTACCAGATCGCGCCGATCTCGACGAACATGATCCTCTCGTTCGTCGGACAACACGTCCTGGGTATGCCGCGCTCCTTCTGAGCACTGCTGCAACCATCATTGGTCCTGAAATTTCAAGGAGGAGATTCACATGGACCGTTCCACTTCGAAAGCAATGACCGGCATTCCAGTCGGCCGGCGCAGCATGTTGGCCCTGGCCGGCCTTCCGCTGCTGCTGGCCGGGTGCGGAACAGTCGGAACGAACCCCCTGACCAGGGGCGGACGTTCGGCATCCGACATCAGGGTCGCCACCTACCTCACACCCTCGTACAAAGATCTCTTTCCCGGCATCGAGATGTTCGTCGACACCGCGGCCAAGGCCGAGGGAGTCAGCGTCGATCTCTACGATTCGGGCACACTGCTCAACGCCGCACAGACAATGCCCGGACTGATCCAGGGCGTTGCCGACGTGGTGGTGCAGACAAGTTCCTACGTCTCGACGAGCTACCCCATCCTCGGCGTCTACGAGCTTCCCTTCGTCAATGAGGGGTTCGAGCAGATCCGACGAGCACTGGCCTACGACAGTCCCCTGTCACGACTCATCAATGAGACCCTGCGCCCTCGCGGACTTGTCTCCCTCGGATCCATCACGACTACCCCCGAATGGCTGTTCACCGTCGACCGTCCGATCGAGAAGCCCGAGGACGTCCGAGGTCTGCGCATCCGCACGGCCGGGCAGGTCGAAGGCGAGATGGTCAAAGCTCTCGGCGGTTCGCCGGTGTCGATGTCGTCGGCCGAACTCTATGAGGCCCTCGAGCGGGGAACGATCGACGGCATGGTCAGCTACATGGGGACGGTCATCTCCCGCGATCTGCAGAACGTCCTCAATTACGGGACCGAAGCTCACTTCGGCGACTACAGCGTCGACGCGTACGCCAATGTCGATTGGTACGACTCTCTGCCGAATGCGACCCGAGAAGCACTCCACAGCGCCGGCAGGAAGCTGACCGAGCAGGGAACGGACCATCAGGTCGCTGTTCATGAGGACAAGTATCGCGGGATCATCGAGAACTCGGGAGTCGAGCTCCTCACACTCGACGAGCAGCAGATAGCAACGTTCCGGAAGGCGACGACTCCGGTCCTCGAATGGTGGAAGCAGAAGGTCGACGATCCCGAACTGGTCGATAAGGCACTCAAGTTGGTGAGGTCCGCATGAGCAATGAACCGCAGCAGCGTCCGATCTTCCACCAACCGTCCAAATCGCCGAGGCGGAACAACCGAGTTCTCGGGCCCCTCGCTGATGCTCTGGTGGCCGTCACCGCAGGGATGCGGGTCCTCTCCGGGGTCATCATCGTCATCGTCATGCTGGTCACCGGCTATGACGTCATCATGCGCTATATCTTCGCGCAGCCGCTCGAGTGGTCATTGCCGGTGTGCATGCTCGGACTCGTCATCATCGTCATGTTCGCCGTTCCCAATATCGCGGCCCAGCGATCACACATCGCCATGGATCTCTTCTACCGCAAATTCAGCGCGCGAGGGAAACTCGTCGCCGACATCATCACGAACACCGCCACCCTGCTCTTCAGCATCGTCGTCGGACTCACTGCGGCAGGAGCTTCGGCGAACTTCCTCGCCGGAGGGCTGCGGACCTCCGGAAACTTCAATCTTCCCGTGTGGATCGACTACGCGGTCGTCGCCGTCGGCCTGCTCGTGCTCGCGCTTGTCGTCATCCTCACACCTTGGCAGACCCGCACCTCGGCACTTGCTGCCGAAGACGAGGATGACACCACCGATACTGCCCGAGGGGGCACCCATGACTGAAGCTCTTGTCGTCACCGCAGCAGTGATCCTCCTGCTTTTCCTCATCATCATCCGCACACCGATCTTCATCGCCCTCGGTGTCTCCGGGCTGCTCGGGCTCTTCTTCGTCGAGGGCTTCTCCGGCATTCAGCAGATGCCGATCGCCTTCGTCAGCCAGTTGGAGAACTATTCCCTCGTGGCGGCGCCCATGTACATCCTCCTCGGCGAAATCCTCGTCGTCGGCGGCCTGGGCCAGGCGATCTTCAGAGCAGCGCATCAATGGCTGGCGCGGATCCCCGGCGGCCTTGCACTCGCATCGGTCGGTTCCTCGACCGTCTTCGGTGCAATGTCGGGCGTGTCCATCTCCTCGGTCGCAGTCGTCGGTCGCATGGCTGTCCCGGAGATGCTGCGCCGTGGTTACAGCCCCGCTCTTGCCTCGGGATCTGTCGTCGCCTCCGGCGCATTGGCGATGCTCATTCCGCCGAGCCTCATGTTCATCCTCTATTCGTCGATCAGCGGCGCCGGCGTCGGAGAGCTCTTCGCTGCCGGGCTGATCCCGGGCCTGCTCCTGGCCGTGCTGATGATGGGCTTCGTCATCCTCGTCGCCACGATCAAGAAGGACTTGGCCCCGAAGACGACGGAGGTGATCACCTGGTCGTCGAGGTTCGCCTCGCTGGTGAAGATCGTTCCCGCCATGGTGCTCATCATCATCGTCCTCGGTTCGATCTACACCGGCCTGGCCACCGCCACAGAGGCCGCCGCGATCGGCGCCATCGGTGCAGCACTCATCGTCGGTCTGATTGACCGGGCCCTGACCTGGACGAACATCAAGAAGATCCTCGTGGAGACGACGAAGATCTCCGGCAGCCTGCTCATCATCGTCGGAGCGGCGTTCGCCTTCACGCAGCTTCTCGTCGTCGTCCGGGCCCCGGAAGCCATCACTGGTGCGGTGAGTTCGCTGAACTTGCCCTCGGTGCTCATCGCGATCATCGTGCTGCTGATCATTGCCATGCTGGGCTGCCTCGTCGATGCGGCCTCGCTGCTGCTTGTGGTCACACCGATCGTTCTGCCGATCTTCACCACGCTCGGCTACGACCCGATCTGGGTGGGCGTCATTCTGGTTGTGACTCTCGAAACTGCGGTGATCACTCCGCCGGTGGGCCTCAACCTCTACACGATGAAGTCGGTGGTGCCGGAACTCGATATCGGCGACATCATCAAGGGAGCGGTGCCGTACCTGTTCATCGAGTTCGCGCTCATCGTGCTTCTCATCTGCGTGCCCGCGATCGTCACCTGGTTCCCCAGCATCTCCGCCGCCTGACGGTGCCCGGCGGAGACACCGCCTGGTGCTGATGGAAGCCTCGGATTCTCAACACAGCGCCCCGCGAGTCATACCTCCTACAGTTGCAGCGGTAGGGGGTGTCTGCCCCGGGGCGTCGTGCGAAACGAACTGTATGAGTTGGCAGCAGCGGTGCCCTGCGCCGCGGGGTGCATGAACCAGCAGCGACCGTGTTGCACTAGAACCCGTGCCACAGCATGAAGCTGCCGCATGCAGGGTATGCATGCGACAGCTTCACGTCTGCTCGTCTGCTCGAGACGCGGATCCTCCAGTGATATCCCGCTCAGGCGGTCACGCTGCGACGATCACACGTCGAAGCGCTGACCCTCCGGCTTGGGAGGCAGGATGGTCAGCACGATCACAATGATCGAGCCGACACTCGGAATGAGGCTGAGGAACCAGAACGGTCCGGCGAGATTCGCATCGTGCAGACGACGCCATGCCACCGCAAGCGTGGGAATGATCATTGCCAACCCGAGGAGAACGGACAGGATGCCTCCGATCAGGAGCAGCGCCAGGCCCGGCCCGGAAGGCTCAGGTGGTGTCGTTGCATACGGATCGGCGAGAGCCGGACCACTGACCAGAACGGAACCGATGATGACGAGAATCATCGGAATGAGCTGAACCAGGAAACGAAAGAGATACACCCACCAGTATTCGCTGCGTGAGGCGCGCCCCGAGAAGGTGGCGTACTTCTTGAAGAAACGCTTGACGGCTTGGCCGAATGATGCGCCGTAGAGCGGAAGGGAGAGGTCTTCGGGGCTGGAAGCTCCGCGGATCTGACCGTCAGGGCCCATCGCCGAAGGGCCCATCGCCGAAGGGCCGGGAGTCCCGGGACCTGAAGGATAGGCATTGTTCGCGTTGTAGGCGCTGTTCGCATCGTAGGACATGATGACCTTCGTGTTAGGAATAGATTCGCTGTGCAATGAAGTGGTGCAATCAAGTGCGATACCAATTGTGCTACACAACAGCCGAGATTCCCGTATCGGCTTCGTTGCAGATCTGGAACGGGAAGCCGTGCACACCAGGTCGGCCCGCATCACCTCTCTGACCAGGCCGGTCCCTTGAGACCCACGCTTGCCTGTCGAGTACGCTGGACACGCAGTCTCATCAGCGAAGGACCATCCCATGAACCGATCGACCGGATCCAGCCGAAGGGATTCGGGCCCGACAGACTCGCAGGCGCTGGCCGCAGATGCCGGATCGGCCATCAGAGCTAACGGACTCGGCGTCTCCACGGGCGACTTCACCCTGCTGCCACCGACGGACATCTCGTTGGAAATCGGGCACAATCTGGTCATCGGCGGCGACAACGGGAGTGGGAAGACGACCTTGCTGTCCGCCCTCACCGGACTCCTGTCACCGACACAGGGAACGGTGACCGTCTGCGGGCTGGCACCCGACGACCGAAAGTCGGAATTCCGTACCGCCGTCACCGGGCTCATCGGCCGGGCACCCATCAGTCGAGAACTTACCGTGTCCGAGCACCTCGAGGCCATCGCCATGAGCTGGTCACTGCCCGATCCGCACGCGGCGGCGCTGCGTCAACTCGAGGAACTCGAGATCGGCTTCCTCGCCGAACGATTCGCCCACGAACTCTCCTCGGGCCAGACTCAGCTCATGCAGCTGGCGATGGTCCTCGTCCGGCCTGCGCAGCTGCTCGTCTTCGACGAGCCCGAACAGCGCCTCGACTCCACACGACTCGATCTCCTCATCACCGTTCTTGAGAAACGCTCCCAGAACGGCACCTCGCTGGTCCTGGCCAGCCACTCTCAGCAGGTCATCGACCTCCTCGGCGAGGAATATCTCCACCTCACACGCGATGCGACCGGACTCTCGTGAGCGGCAGCGGCGCTGGGGCCTTCGTCAGGTCCCGCCACGCGGGAATCGGGCGAGCCTTCGGGTCGACGACGATGGCCGTCTACGTCATCGCGCTGCTGACGATCTTCCTCGCCCCGATGCTCGTCAACGTCTTGGTCGTGGTGATCACGCATCCGCTCATCGCTCCTGCCCTGGCCGCACCGCAGGCGACGAACTGGATCATCTTCATCTTCGGATTCGCCACCCTGGTGGCAATCGTCGTCGGCGGGATCCGCGGACCGATCGCACCGGGCCGCTTCGAAGCCATGGTGCGACTGCAGTCTCCGCAATCACGATGGAAGTCCCTGGGCCCGATCGCGCTGAGGGCTCTTCTCTCCTCGACATTGGCATTGGCTCTCCTGGGTCTGATCCTCGGCATCGCCGGTTCCATTGCAATGCACTGGCCGGTGAGCACTGTCGTCTGGATGGGCATCGCCGGTTTCGCACTCGGTGTGGCCGTGTCCAACGCTCGCCTTCTGGGGCAGACAAAGGTCCCATTCCTCACCACCGGGTACGCGGTCGTCCTCAGCGTCACGAGCGTCCTGTCGGTCAACTACGATGTGTTCTCGAGCGCGGTGATTCTCGAGCTCGGCGTGCTCGTGGTCGCGACTCCGTGGCTGGTTCCGTTCTGCCTCGGACGGTTGCGCACGGAGACCGTGCTCAAACACTCCGCGCTCGCCGAGGCGTCTTCCACCTTGACCAAGACCGGTGACTGGAGTGCGGCGAGCCGTGAACATCGGCCCGCCCCCAGCTACGGTCGGAGCACGCGGGTGCTCCCACGACGATTATCCGCCTCGATCCCGCGCACACCGTGGGGGCTGTGGCTGGCCGCCTGGAGAACACGTCAGAGGGCGTACCTCGGTGTCTTCCTCATCGCCGTCGGCGCGCTGCTCCTCGGTTACGGGATCTCGCTGGCCCAGCTGATCGACACCTCCCGGGCTGATCTTGTGATCATCGGGGTCGTCCTCGCTGCAGCGCTCTCGGCCATCTACTGGGGCTTCGGGTCCTTTGTAGAAAGCGTCGAGTTCGCGGTCGAGACCGCCGGCTCAGTGGCACTGTTCCGGCTGAGCGCAGGCGCGCTGCTGGTACGGACAGGTGCCGCCTACATCCTGCTCATGTTGTTCCTCAGCCTGCCGTTGACTGCAGTTCTGGGGTACCTCGTGAACGGCGATGTCGGGTTCCTGGGCCCCAGCCTCGGCGGGGCCATCGTCCTGGGACTGATTCAGATCGCTTTGGCTCGGATCCACTCCGCGACCAAGGGCCCGCTGCCGCCGCAGATGACGACCCCGATTCCGACGCCGGCCGGGGACATCTCGGTTCTGATGATCCTCGCTTGGCAGTTCGAGGCCGTGGGGTACGGGCCTGTCGCCACCGCCATCTTCGTCACCGCGTCACTGGTCAACCCGTGGTGGATGGTCGGATCGCTCGTGCTGATTCTGCTGATGATCGCCGCCTCCCGGAGGCGTCTGCGGAGCTGAGCGAAGACCGGAGCGAGAACCTCACGCATCTCCCCCGGTGAGGGCGTAGGCCTCGTCGACCGGGGACTCGTCAATATGGCCGTCGACTCGGCGCAGTGCCTTCCAGCCGATCGCGATCACTACGACGGACAGGAGCACCGACGCGGCACCGAAGAAGTACGGCGCACCGGTGCTGATCGATTCGGACACGGCTCCCGCGACGATCGGAGCCACGGCTCCGCCGATGAAGCGCACGCCCGAGTACGTGCCCGAGGCGACGGGTCGAGGCAGGTCGGTGGCCTCCATCGCCGATTCGGTGAAGACGGTGTTGAGCACGCCCAGAATCAGTCCGGCGGCGATCACGCAGACGATGATGCCGACGAATGATTCGACAAGGAATCCCATCACGGCCAGCAGCACAGCAAGTCCCGTCAGTGCAACGACGAGGCTGCGGCGACGACCCATGCGCTTCGTCAGGATCGGTGCACCAAAGACCGAGGTGATCGCCACGCACATGCCCCAGCCGAAGAAGACATAGCCGAGGCCCATGGCGCCGAAGTTCTCGATGCCCATCTTCTCGGCGGCCGCTTCGACGGGGAAAGGGCTATAGGCCAGGAGGATGAAGAATCCGAAGTTGTACAGCAGCGCCGCAATGCCCAGAACGCAGATGCCGGGACGGGCGAGAGCACGGAAGGTGGCGCTGAGCTTGATCGGCTCAGGTGAGGTCGTGGCGCCGCCGGCATCGGACTTCCCTCCCGGCAGGAGGATCACAATGGCGATGAAGCCGATGGCCATGAGGACGGCGGTGCCGAAGAACGGTCCGCGCCAGGAGATTCCGCCCAGCAGACCGCCGAGCAGCGGACCGGTCGCAATGCCGATTCCCAAGGCCGCCTCGTAGAGGATGATCGCTTTGTCCGCGCCACCGGAGGCAGCACCGACGATGGTCGAGAGCGCGGTGGAGATGAAGAGGGCGTTGCCCAGCCCCCAGCCGGCGCGGAAGCCGATGATCTGATCGACGCTTCCGGAGAATCCGGCCAGGGCGGAGAACGCAACGATGAGGACGAGGCCGATGAGCAGGGTCGTCTTCGCACCGATCCGCGAGGACACGAAACTCGTGAAGAACATCATGCCGCCGGTGATGAACAGGTAGCTGGTGAAGAGCAGCATCGATTCCGACGGCGAAGCGTTGAGCTCGGCGGAGATCGCGGGCAGAATCGGGTCAACCAGCCCGATGCCCATGAACGCGATGACCGCGGCGAACGCGACCGCCCATACCGCTCGTGGCTGACGCAGAATAGATGCTTCCGCGCCCTCCCCGTCATTTTGTGCTTCGTTCCCTGGTGACACGCTCATTGCTGTTCCTGCGCACCCTTTCATCGAGATGTTGTGATGTGTTCGTCGATATGTCGTGATTCGTTGCGTCGATGTGATTGCCGCCGAGGCTGGCCGCCGTCAGCCGGCCTGCGCCTCGTCCTGCTGGACCTCCTCGGCGTCGACCGGATGCTGATCCTGCAGATACTGCGAAACCAGGCCCAGTGCACGATGGACGCTCAGACGGTCCTCGGGAGTCAGAGCTTCGAAGTAGGGCTCCATCCGTTCAGCCAAAATGGAGCGATTCTCGGCCAGCCTCGCGCGGCCTGCATCGGTCAGTGAGAACTGTGACGCCCTCCGGTCGGTCGCACTGGCTTCACGGAGGACGTATCCGGCTTCCTCGAGCCTGGCGAGAACCTTCGTCGCAGCCGGCTGAGAACACAGATAGCCCTGAGCGAAATGCCCGACTCGCACCGGCTGGTACTGCTCGACCACGCCGAGCGCACGCAATGTGACAAGTTCACTTTCATTGCCGATCACTCGCCTCAGCGCCCTGGTCAGGCGCGAAGAGACGACGACAAGGCCAGTGACGAGCTCCGCTGAATCCACATCATCCATAACCCAGTTATATACCTTGGTTATGCAAAACCGCAAGCACCCGCCTACCTCGCGGAACCCCTCCAGTGCACCCGCCCCACTTGAGTCCACCCGCGACAGGATGCCTCCCGCCCGGCGACACCACGGCAGGGCACCTGCCGATCTCATGTGACGGACGTCATGGCCGCCTCGGCGAGGGTCGTGCTAGTCTGTTTTCACATGTTCCGGGGACGGTGAAAATCCGTACCGGCGGTGATAGTCCGCGACCTGACTGCATTCGTGCAGGCAGCTGATTCGGTGAAATTCCGAAACCGACAGTCAGAGTCTGGATGGGAGGAGCATGGCGACCGCGGTCGCTGTGATTCGGTGCATTCCAGTGCACCGGCGCACATGATCGCACGCCCTGATAGTTGCACCCGCAATATTCTCCCTCCCGGCATCGGCACGGGAGGTTTTTTCATGCACGCGGGGTTCACCGATCTCGAAACGACCGCGATGTCCGCTGCCCTGCAGGCGGCGCGCAGCGGTCACCGAGGCGCGAATCCGCTGGTGGGAGCCGCGATCCTGACGCGGGAATCGCAGGTCGTCGTCGGCCACCATGCAGGTGCGGGCAGCCCCCACGCCGAGGTGGACGTCATCACCACGGCCATCGACCTCGGCGTCGATCTCGCTGCCTCCACGCTGTTCGTGACCCTGGAACCGTGCAATCACGTCGGCCGGACCGGCCCGTGCACCCAGGCGATCATCGACGCCGGCATCCTCGAGGTCGTCTTCGCATCGGCCGATTCCAACGATGCCGCTACCGGGGGCGGCGCCACCCTCGCCGAGGCGGGGGTTCGGGTCCGTTCGGGCTTGGGCCACGACGAGTCGCTGGCTCTCAATGCCCGGTGGCGGCGTGCCGTTGCCGCCGAACGTCCGTTCGTGACTGCGAAGATCGCGCAGAGCCTCGACGGCAAGGTCGCCGCGGCCGACGGGACCAGCCAGTGGATCACCTCGGCGACATCGCGAGAGCATGCGCATCAGTTCCGGTCCCGGGTCGACGGGATTCTCGTCGGAACCGGCACCGTCCTCGCCGACGATCCGCGACTCAATGCCAGGGGTCCCGGCGGGCAGCCGTTGGAGACTCAGCCGGTGCCCGTCGTGCTCGGGTTGACGTCCCTGCCGCCGGAATCGTTCCTGGCGCTCAATCCCGACACCGTCCATCTGCGCACGCGCGACATCACCGCCGCGCTGGGCGAACTGCACGCCCGGGGCATGCGCCACATCCTCGTCGAGGGCGGGCCCAGCGTGCTCGGTGCCTTCTTCACCGCGGGAGTCGTCGATGAGGTCTTCTGCTACCAGGCTCCACTGCTCGTGGGCTCCGGGCTTTCGAGCTTGTCCGGCCTGAACACCTCGACGCTCAGCGATGCCGCCAGCCTGATTCCGGACGAAACCGCCGAGCCGGCGATGTCTCAACTCGGACCGGACGTGCTGCTGCACTTCGTC
>NZ_JAKDJU010000198.1 GCF_030453725.1 Brevibacterium picturae | reverse complement strand
CGAGCTGACACACACGCTCTCAGGCACACCACCTCTCAGGCACACAGGCGCTCACTTCGTCGAGCGGCCCTGCATCACCTTGTCGCCATACGGACCTGCACTGCGATGTCGCTGAGCGGCCCTGCACCGCCGCATTGCCGAGCGAACCTTCACGGCCATATCGCCACGGGACCACTTATCATTGAGCGGACCAGTTATAAGCGCTCCGCTCGATGCTAAGTGGTGCGCTCGATGATCCGATCCGTTCTGCAAGGAATTCGGGGAAACCCTGGATCGGACGCAAGGCCGCGTGCTACCTTATTCAGCATGGGAACATTAAATCGGGGCGCAATGACAGCGCTCAGCTTCTACATTCGCAATCGCCGCGCCTGACAGCGCGCTCGATTCACTTTCTGTGATCCGCTGACCTCATCGCGTGATCGGCAGCACTGGTCCATCGCCGGACCTGCCACCGCCGAGCCGATTGAGCAGGATCTGTAGCAGCGCGTTGTCGACCCGGACACTCATCCGCATCCGGGGCGAAGCCGCAATCCTCTGACTCGTCAGTCACCGCACATTGCGCTGCCTTGGGTGCTCCCTTCTTCACTTCCGGAGCGCGTCCATGCGACCTCATTCATCATTCGGCGGCCGACACGAACTCGGCCAGAACTTCCTGCACTCAGACGCAACCCTGCACACGATCGCGAACCTGACCCGCGCCACCACCGGCCCCATCCTGGAGATCGGCCCCGGCACCGGCGCGGTGACTGCTCAGCTGTACAGACTCGGCAGACCACTCACGCTCGTGGAACTCGACGAGACGAGGATCAGACACCTTGAGCACTCATTCCCCCGCGCCCAAGTCAGGCACGCGGATGTTCTGACATCCCGACTCGATCAGCCGGTGATCGTCGGCAGCCTGCCGTTCCACCTGACCACGCCCATTCTGCGCAGAATCCTTCACGCCAGGAAATGGCAGAACGCCATCCTGCTCACGCAATGGGAAGTGGCTCGCAAACGCGCCGGCGTCGGCGGCTCGACCATGATGACTGCCCAATGGGCGCCATGGTTCGACTTCCGCCTCATCGAACGCGTACCAGCACACGCCTTCACACCGAAGCCCAGCGTCGACGGTGGAATCCTCACCATCGATCGCCTGACGACCAGCCTCGTGCCCAAGCGGCACAGGTCCGACTACCAACAGTTCGTCCGCGCAGCCTTCACCGGGCGCGGACGTGGAATGAAGGGAATTCTCACAACAATGAATCTCACTGACCGCACCACGCTGCACTCGACCATGGACCGCAACGACGTCGGAGGAGACACCTTGCCACGCGACCTCAATCCAGACCAGTGGGCCGGACTGTACTCAGCCCTGAGCACTACTGCCAAGACCACCACCAAAAATCCCTCAGCTGCACAGAAGCAGGCTGCGCAGAAGCAGAACAGGCAACCACAGGAGAAGGGAAACACCATGCACAACGACAAAGACCACAAGAATCCAACCATTCCGGCGGCCACCGGAGAGATTCCGACCATTGCGGAGAAACCGGTGATCACAGGCGAGATCCCCATCGTCGGTGCGGAACAGGCGGCCAAGAAGCTCGAGGCTCCGATCCCAGGGGTCGACCCTGAGGCCAAGGCGAAGAGCCACGACAAGGGCCACCTGCAGGCCGAACGCGGATTCATGCCGCAGCACGCCAAGGTGTCCCAGCCCCAACCACGGTGGAATCTGCCCCGACGCCGAGGCTGAGGCTAGGCACAGCCCGGCGCCGAAGCTGAGGCCCAGGCAGATCCCGAGTCTGAGGCTCACACGCGGGCACGAGCCGATCGTGCCCGCGTGTCCATCATCACAACGCGAAATCTGCTCGGCGGACAGGCCGACTGGGGCCGTGACTTCTGAACGTCCCGTACCATCTGACCTGGAACTTTACGTGAACTCCGGGCGAACTACAGCTACTGTGCACCTGCTGTTCCTCGGGCGCGATGAACGTATTCATCTGCCGTTCACCTTTTCCTTAACCTTGCGGACATCCAGAGTGCGAATCATGGGAGACAGCTGGAAATACATCTCATGATCCTCGCTAGGAGACGCGCATGACCCAGGCTCTGGCCTCAGAGACCTTTACACCGGCACAGACCGTCGGTCGTAGCAATGATCGCCGCTGGAACCTGGCTTTCGGCCTGTTGCTCGCGATCAGTCTCATTGCTTTCACCCTGTGGTCGTTCGGTTATGTCAGCCAGGGCGCACCGCGCATGGTGCTGATCACGACAATCATCTTCGGCGCGTTCATGGCCTTCAACATCGGCGGCAACGATGTGGCGAATGCCTTCGGCACCTCCGTGGGCGCAGGCACCCTGACGATGAAGCAGGCCCTCCTCGTCGCTGCCGTGTTCGAGGTCAGCGGCGCGTTGCTGGCCGGCGGTGAGGTCACCGACACCGTCAAGAGCGGAATCGTCGATCTCGGCGCTGCCGCTCTTGACCCGATGGAGTTCGCCTACATCATGATGGCGGCCCTGCTCGGTGGAGCAGTGTGGCTGCTGATCGCCACCCGCATGGGTTGGCCTGTCTCGACCACGCACTCGATCATCGGTGGCATCATCGGTGCTTCGCTGACCACTGGCTTCGTCACCGGTACAGGCGGATTCGCGATGGTGCAGTGGTCGGAGGTCGGCATGATCGCGATCTCCTGGGTCCTCTCCCCCGCACTCGGCGCACTCGTCGCCTTCCTCATCTACGGCGCGATCAAGAAGCATGTCCTCGGCGATGCACTGTCACAGACCCTGAAGCCGCACATGCTGGCACCGACCGGCGGCGACAATCATGCGGCTGAGGCCGAAATGGGCTTCGAACGCGATGCCGCGACCTCAACCGATGCGAGGATCGGCTCGCACTCCACGCTGCAGCGCTGGATTCCACTCATCGCCGCCGGTGCCGCTGTCGTCATCACCGGAATGCTCCTGTTCAAGGGACTGAAGAACCTGGACATGAGCGTCAGCACCGTCGGCGGTATCCTCATCATGGCGATGATCGGCCTCGCCGTGTGGATGGCGGTCTTCGTCTTCGCCAAGACCCTGCGCAAGCAGACCGTTCCCCGCGCGACCTACATCCTCTTCTCCTGGATGCAGGTGTTCACCGCCTCCGCCTTCGCCTTCAGCCACGGCTCCAACGATATCGCGAACGCGATCGGGCCCTTCGCCGCCGTCCTCGACGTGCTCAAGACCGGCACCATCAGCTCCGAGGCGACCGTCCCCTTTGCCGCCATGCTCACCTGCGGGATCGCCCTCATCGCCGGCCTCTGGTTCATCGGCCGCAAGGTCATCGCCACGGTCGGGACCAAGCTCACGGAGATCCACCCGGCATCCGGCTTCGCCGCCGAACTCGCCGCCGCGGGCGTCGTGATGGCGGCCTCGGTCAGCGGCCTGCCCGTCTCGTCCACCCACATCCTCATCGGTGCGATCATCGGCGTGGGGCTGGTCAACCGCTCGGCGAACTGGAAGCTGATGAAACCGATCGCCATGGCCTGGGTCATCACACTGCCCGCCGCCGCAACCATCGGCGCCATCGGCGTCCTCACCCTCCGCACGTTCTTCGGCTGATTCTCCGATATTCGCCTCGGCAGCCTGCACAGTGGGCCGCCGGGGTGAATTTCTCATTCACCGACAACGGTGGGGATATCGACACCGCCGGTTACTCACCTGACATCCGTGTCAGACCCTTCCGCTAGCATTGTTCACACGTTCACGAGTCGTGGCCATCGGTACCTGGCCGGCCACGCGGCAACCCGTCATCGATCGGGTGCCCCAGGGGAAGAACGGGTCGGTGCCAATCGGTGCTGGCAAGATTCGATCCGGGCGCAACGTGCCCGAGAAACGAGTGTCACCGTGTCTCACGAGACGAACGAACGCTGGCCGGGATTCTCCGAAACGGAGGCCCTCGAATGGTGCCGCGTGATCCTTCACCACTCTCCCGAACCGCTGCCGGCGAGCTTCAAGGCTCAAATGTCGAAGTCCATCAAGCAAGGAATTCCGGTCGTGGCCCCCGGGTGGGCACGGACAGCCGACCAAGCGCGTGAGAGTGGCTTCACCCCTATCCTCTACCACTCACTGTTCACAGCACTCCAGGCGATCGACCCGAGTTCCTTCAAGTCGCATCCGCACCACCGCCGAGTCACCCACAACAACCGAGTTCCGGGAGTCCCGTTCGAAGCCGAGCTCTGGCACGAATGGCCACGGCTGGTGCTCAAAGATGGCTTTTCACCGGGAACCGCGGCTGAGGTGGTGCTTCTGTTTGCACGGTCACACTGACGTCGACAGATACACCGCCGAGGCGACCGCGCGGTCCACCTCAATGTGCTTCGACTCGGCCCGCTCGCCCTCGCCCGGATCAGAGGCGACCGAGACGACAATCAGACCGGCACCCGATTGCTCCACCACCTCGATCGTCGCACCCGGCCGCACCCCCACCTCGGCGAGGTGGGACAGGACTGTGGGGTCGGCATCGGAGACTCGCAGGACTTCATAGGACCCGGGGCCCGCCTCGGCGAGGAGGATCGAGGAATCATGGGACTCGATCTGCCCATCGGGACCCGGGATAGGGTCACCGTGCGGGTCGGCCTGGGGGCGGCCGAGGAACGCATCGATGCGGTCGATGAGCAGATTCGAGGCCGCGTGCTCGAGGATCTCCGCCTCATCATGGACCTCGTCCCAGCCATAGCCCAAGGATTCGACGAGGAAGGTCTCGAGCAGCCGGTGCCGGCGCACCATCGACAGGGCGATCGTCTCGCCCTGCGCGGTCAGGACGGGTGGACGGTAGGGCACGCGGACGATGAGGCCGAGCTCGTCGAGACGTTTGAGCACCTCGGTGACATTGGCCTTCGTGGTGCCGAAACGGTTCGCCAACTCGGTCGCGGTCATTGCCGTCCCGCCCCATTCCTGGGCCGACCAGATCGCCTTGAGGTAGTCCTGGCTGACCTCGGACACTTCGCCTGCACGCATGCAATCAGCGTAGCCGATGGGATCAG
>NZ_JAKDJU010000197.1 GCF_030453725.1 Brevibacterium picturae | reverse complement strand
TATCAATGAATGAGAAAAGCCCCGGGGTTCGCGGCGGTGCGTGCAGGCTGTGTTGACGAATCGAAGAATTGTTGAGCAGAATGGAGTTTGCTGTGTGCGTAAGGGGCGGGTCGAGCGTTTCTGTCGACCCACCTCGGCGACATATAGCTCAACACATGCTCGAATCATCGCGGCAATCGGCCGCCCGCAAGCAGAAAGCGAATGAATGATCATCACCGGACTGATCGTCGGCTTGGCGCTCGGATTCGTCCTCCAGCGAGGACGATTCTGTGTCACCGGAGCCTTCCGCGATCTCACCCTGACCGGGAACACGCGGTGGTTCTCGGCGCTCATCCTCCTCATCGCCGTCCACTCGATCGGGCTGTTCCTGCTCAACGCACTGGGCGTCATCTCCCTGGAGGCCTCACCGTTCCCCTGGCTGGCCACGATCATCGGCGGCCTCATCTTCGGCTTCGCGATCGTGCTCGCCGGCGGCTGTGCCACCGGGACCTATTACCGGGCCGGTGAGGGGCTGGTGGGCAGCTGGTTCGCGCTGATCTTCTATGCGCTGACATCTGCTGTCATGAAGCTGGGGCCCGGTGCCTCGTTCACGGAGGGCCTGCGTTCGATCACGGTCGAGAGCGGCACGCTCCAGGCCTCGACAGGACTGAGCCCGTGGGTCTTCGTCGCAATCCTGTCGGCGATCGCCGTGTGGGTCACGGTTCGTCACAACCGCAAGAACACGACTCCTCTGGCGACCCTTCCTCCGCTCAAGACGGGCCTGGCGCACCTCCTCACGGAGAAGCGCTGGAATCCGTTCGCCACGGCCGTGGTCATCGGCATCATCGCCACGATCGCCTGGCCGCTGTCGGCAGCGACCGGACGCAATTCGGGCTTGGGGATCACCACTCCCTCGGCGAATCTGACGGGCTACCTGGCAACCGGCGATGCCTCGCTCGTGGACTGGGGTGTCATGCTGGTCATCGGCATTCTCGTGGGATCGTTCATCGCGGCGAAGGTCTCGGGTGAGTTCCGGATTCGGGTCCCCGACCAGGCCACCGTGGTCAAGTCGATCGTCGGCGGAGTCGGCATGGGCGTCGGCGCGGCGATCGCCGGCGGCTGCACCGTCGGCAACGCCATGGTCTCGACCGCACAATTCGAATATCAGGGCTGGGTCGCGACCTTCTTCATGATCGTCGGCGCAGGAGTCGCAGCGAAATTCACCATCAAGTCGGGGCCGCGGACAGGTGTCGCGCAGCCCGCGGAAAGCAAGGTTGTATGAAACAGGTACTGGAGACAAACGGACTCGTCTGCCCTTTCCCCTTGGTCGAGGCCAAGGATGCAATCGGTGGAATGGACAACGGAGATGAGCTCGTCATCAACTTCGACTGCACCCAGGCCACCGAGGCGATCCCACAGTGGGCGGCCGAGAATGGCTACCCCGTGACCCACTTCGACCGCACCGGTGACGCCAGTTGGACGATCACCGTGCAGAAGGCCTGATCGGCCACAGGCCTCCCCGTGGTCACCTGAGCATCCCCGCTGTATGAGCGGCCCTGCGAATTCGCAGGGCCGCTCGCGTTTCTGTGAAGTTCGGGCTGCGCAGAATCCGCCAGATTCTGCTGCGCTGTCATTCCTGTGCCGAAAAGCACAGGCGTGATAAATGACTGTAATGAAAAAGTAATTGTATGATAATTGTCAAGTCACCATTTCTGGTGTTTGTGCACATACGTGCTTTTCCAAGGAGTCTCAATGCCGCAGTCCTCGACGCGTTCACGCAAGTTCAAAGCCATCCTCGCCGGTGGCATCGTCCTCGGTGTCGGAGCCGCGGTGACGCTGGCTGCCTGGACGGACAACGAATGGGCCGAAGGAACCTTCGGTGCCGGTTCGTTCAACGTGCAGGGAAGCACGACGGGCGCTGAGGACAGCTTCACCGACCATGAGAGCTCCGAGGGCGCCGCGTCGTTGAGCTTCGATCTCGACGGCGGCGACAACCTCTCGCCCGGTGACACCGTAGCGGCCCCTTTCGTCCTGCGGCTCGACGGTGAAACCTCCTACGACGCGAGCGTGGTCCTCAACAACGCTGCGGGAAGCGGCGACAACCCCGCTGCCTTGACGTATGAGATAGTCACCGTGGCCGACGCCGCAGCATGCAGCGCGAGCGCGACGGGCGACTCGATCGTTCCCGCTGGCACAGCACTTGGTTCCATGGCCGGTGCCCAGGACTTCGCTCTCACAGCCGGTGCCGATGCGACTGCGGGCGCACCCGTCACGCTGTGCTTCAAGGTCACGGCCGATGACACACTGGCCCAGGGTCAGGACACCACGGCCCAGTGGCAGTTCACCGCGACCTCGGCTGAATAGTCAGACCTGTCTCCGTGAGATTCACCTCGGGTCCGTTGCGTGACCCCAATCCGCCTGAGCGGGTCTCCATCGAGGCCCGTTCAGGCGGTCGACGGCAGAACCGAGCGCGCGAGCAAAATCAGCGGCGGTTGCGCAATCGCCGAATCAAAGCTGTTCTTGCGGGCGGCCTGGTCTTCGGCATCGGTGCCACTGTAACCCTAGCGGCCTGGACCGATACCGAAGCAGCTTCGGGATCATTCGAGGCCGGCACGTTCAACATCGATCTGTCCGTGGACAAGACGTGGGGCAACAGTCGTGAGATGACTTTCAAAGCCACGGGAATGTACCCGGGGTCGAAGGTCTACGCTCCCGCCTACGTGAGGACTACGGCCGCCACCACGATGAAGGGGCAGATTCAGGTCGTGGGAAGCGGTGTCTCCGGATCGGCGAACACCATCGCAGAATCTCTCGAGTATCGCACCGTGACGCGGTCGTTCCCCTCGGCGGCCGAGGCCTTTGCCTCTCCCTGCGATGCCTCGGCGTTCGCCGGTTCACCGACGTTTGTCTTCGGCGGAGGTGCCTCCAAACAGCCGTTGAGGGCGTCTGCCACAAGTTCGGCCAAACAGACGGTCAGCCCCGTAGCAGGATCGGTCCAGGCCTACTGCTTCGAAGTCGTCCTGCCAGCCTCCACTCCGAGCGCTGCGCAGGGAACGAGCGCCGCCCATACCTGGACGTTCAACGCCGAGTCCGTTCCGGCAGGGTCCTGATGGTGCCTCAGTGTGAAGCTGGTGCCAGGAGCCCGGCGGCGTGGCTCGGCGAAGCACTGCTCAATGTCCTTGCAGCACTGGGCGCCGTGTGCATCGCCCTCGTCATCCTCGGCTTCGCCTTCAACGTGTCGATCATGATGTTCAAAACGGGTTCCATGACTCCGACGATCACCGCTGGGTCGATCGCATTCGTCCATGAGATCCCCGCCGAGGAGATGGAAGTCGGGGACATCATCACCGCCGACCGCGGTGAGAAGGTGCTTCCCGTGACGCACCGCGTGACATCGATCCTTGGCGCTGACTCCGGGCAGGTCACCTTCGAGATGAAGGGCGACGCCAACGAAGCGAAAGACCCCGAGCCCTACACGGCAGAGACCGTGCGAAAAGTCATGTTCTCGATACCCAGTGTCGCCCCAGCCATTCAGTCCTTCCGCGATCCCTTCGTGCTCGGCGGCATCACGATCGCTGCTTCTCTGCTCGTCGTCTGGGCGTTCTGGCCCAGACGTGAAGAAGACGAAGACGGTGATGAGATCGCCGAGGCGGGTGAGAGTACACCCGGCAAGGCCGCGGCCGCGCTGCGTCAAGAATCCCAGCCAGCCATCACCCGCTCACCGAAGCACGCCCTCGCCCTCCCTGTCGTAGCGCTGTTGTTGGCAGCCAACAGTGGTCCGTTCGCAGCTTTCGATCCAACGGCGACAGTGCCCGCAGTTGCTTCCACCGCCGCCACCGACACCACCACAACCAACGCCGCCGCCGAGGCGCGCGGACAGTACCTGCGGATGCGCGCCTTCGGTGACGAGTCGGAGATGCTCAACCTGAGCCCTGGAGAATCTGCGAACTGGACCGTTGACGTCTGGGCTGACGCGACCGAACCAGGGACCGTGGAGTTGGCGATAGGCTCCGGGCAGCTGACAGAGGCGATCACCGAAGAGCTGCTCGTCAATGTCCGGGCTTGCGCGGAGATCGTGTCGATGAACAAGTGCGCAGGCGGTGGCGAAGAGCTGATCCACCATACCCCGCTCAATGATCTCGGCCCAGCTCCCGGGAACGATCGGCCACTTCTCGACATGCGAAGTGACGAAAAGCGCCGAGTGCAAGTGACAGTCACATTGGCCCTGGACGCCAATCCCAAGGACGTTGCCGGCCAGCGAAGCAGTGTGCGGCTGACTGCGACCGGCCAGGGAGAAGAAGTTTCGCTGGGCCCCGGCGATCCCGATGATCCCGACACTCCCGGCGATCTCCCGCGAACCGGAATCGAAGGATGGCTGTGGATCTTGTTGGTCGCCTGCGCACTCATCGCAGCAGGATTCGTCGTCGTTGTACGAACACGAGGCCGGGGGAAGTCATGACTCACGATCACAGGCATCGGCCGCTTCGAAGTCGGCGAATCCGTGCCCTCATCGCAGGACTCGCCCTCGTCGTGCTCGTACTCGGACTATCGGGTGTGCGCTCCACGATGGCGGGGTGGACGGACTCGGAGGAGGCATCAGGGTCGTTCTCGGCTGCGACGGTCCCGGCGCCTGTTCTGACTAATAAATGCCAATATAGATCAGGTGTCGTCGATCTTGGAGCCCGAGTCCGAATCTTTTGGAAGCTGCCGGCTGGCTATCAACTCGATGACATCGTCGTAGAAGCGTCCACCAGCGGCCTTGGTTCCGTGCTGGCTCCGATAACTGGGTTCTATCTATCGCCGAACACGACCTCCAACGGCGGCGGCAAACATACAACAGACGTACCTACAGGTCTCCTCGGCGGACTACTTGGTACGGGGGACGAATTGGAAATCGCGTTCTTTGCCAAGCATGAAAGCGGTTGGCGATCAAAGCCCGCCGCCATCGCGAGCAACGCTGGACTGCTCGGGAGCGGAAACTGCCGCAACCTGTCTTAAACCCCCACCACAGTCTCCGCCCCATCCGC